>JBGSXK010000526.1:0-2459 GCA_041751455.1 Anaerolineae bacterium | reverse complement strand
GACCTATAACCGTATTGGTAGGGTGCTGCTTTGTAAGGATTATATCAATTACTGTCTGACTGGAGAAATTGCCAGCGATTACACCGATATGGGCACAACAGCACTGCTTGATGTGCGCCGTAAATCCTATGCAGAGGATGTGCTGGCGCTGTGTGACGTGGCCGAGGTCTACGAAGTGCTACCCCGCCTGGTGAACAGCGCGGAGATCATCGGCAGGGTGACAGATGAGGCTGCCGCACTTACTGGCCTGAGCGCGGGTACAGCCGTCGTTACGGGCATGATTGATATTGTGGCCAGCGCGATTGGTGCAGGGGTGACACAGCCGGGACAGGCCTGCATCATCGCCGGGACGTGGAGCATCAATGAGGTCATTACAGATACGCCGCCGATGAGCGAGGCGCTGTTCCTCACCTCACCGTTTGCCGACTCTGACCTGTGGCTGGCGGTAGAAGCCAGTGCCACCTCAGCGGCCAATCTGGAATGGTTTATCACCCAATTTTGCGCTGAAGAACGACAGGAAGCTGTGCGGCGTGGTGTGACGGTTTACGAGGTGTGCAGCGAGGCCGTCGCCAGTGTGCCGCCGGACACGCCTGTGCCTATTTTTCATCCGTTCCTCTATGGCTCCAACCTTCAGGTAAGTGCCCGCGCCGGATTTTATGGGCTGGCGGGTTGGCACACGCGGGCGCATCTGCTGCGTGCCCTGTATGAAGGAGTAGTTTTCGGCCACCGCAGTCACATCGAAACACTGCATCAGGCAGGCGCGGCGTTTGGCAGCGCTCGACTGACCGGTGGGGCAGCGCGCAACCCCATCTGGGCACAGATGTTTGCCGATGTGCTTCAGATCACGATTGAAGTGCCGGAGGATACTGAAAGTGGGACACGCGGGGTCGCACTGGCGGCGGGAATAGGTACAGGGCTGTACGGTAGTTATCGTGAGGCGGCTGAACAGGGGGTGAGGATAGGCAGTGTGTACCTCCCGGAGGCGCAACCCGCTTACGATGAGCGTTATGCGCTTTATGAGGAACTGGCGCAGGTGATGCGTGAACCCTGGCAGCGCTTTAATCTGAAACAAGCTGATACAACACGAGTCTGAAGCGCGCTGATTGGCAGGTGTTTTCCCTGGCGCGCAGGGCGGGCAGCCGTATCCTGTTCATGAGCAGGCCGAGGGATTAAAATGATGCCTTTGAGCAATCTCCGCATCGAAAAGTGAAAGGTTAAACCCATGTCCGACCTGGATACTGGCTTGCGCCGTCTTCACAACCAGCGTATTTCTCATGGAATATTTGAAAAGCCATCTGAAGTCGTACAATGGCTGGGTGCGATTCAGGCACAGGATTATCTGGGTTCGCTGTGGGCATTAGGGCTACGCACAAAAGAGGCAACTGAAGCCGATATTGAACAGGCTGTTGCTGATAGAAAGATTATCCGTACCTGGCCGATGCGTGGCACCCTGCATTTTGTGTCGCCGGAGGATGTGCGCTGGATGCTCCAGCTTTTGACCCCGCGTGTGATTGCCCGCAGTGCCGGACGTTACCGGCAGCTTGAACTGAATGAAGAAATCTTCAGCAGGAGCCGAGACCTGCTCATCAAGGCGCTGGAAGGGGGCAGGCAGCTCACGCGCAGCGGCATGTTCCAGGTGTTGGAGCAGAATAACATTGTTACCAGCGGCCAGCGTGGGATCCATATCCTGAACCACCTTGCACAGCAGTGTGTGCTGTGCCTGGGGGCGCGCGAGGGAAAACAGCCAACATTCGTGCTGCTGGATGAGTGGCTGCCGCAGTCCAGAATACTGGAAGGTGATGAGGCAATGGCAGAGCTTGCCCTGCGCTATTTTACCAGTCATGGACCGGCTGGGCTGGAGGATTTTGTCTGGTGGGCAGGGCTGCTGGTGGCCGAGGCCAGAGCCGGGCTGGAAACTGTGAAAGCGCAGCTTGTGGAGGAAAAGCGCGATGGCAAAACTTACTGGATGTCGCCTGCTACACTCTCCACCCCGCGGGATACCACAAGCACTTATCTGCTGCCACCCTTTGATGAATATCTGCTGGGGTATAAAGATCGCAGCATGGTACTTGAGCCACAATACGCAAAACAGGTGAATCCCGGCAGTAACGGCATGTTCAGCCCGATCATTGTCATCGAGGGGCAGGTGGTGGGCACCTGGCGGCGCACACTTAAAAAGAACACGGTAACACTCGACTTCAAGCCTTTTACCAGCCTGACCCCCGCCGAAACCAACACCGTCCATAATGTCGCTCAACGTTATGGTGAATTTCTTGGTTTGTCCGTCGTGCTTTCATAGGACATGGGCGAGATATTTAGCTGTTTTCCCCTGTTTCGTCAGCGTAATGACAGGCGACCACATGACCGGGCTGGATGGCACGTATTTCCGGCACGACCTGGGCGCATAGGTCAGTTTTGCGGTGACAGCGCGGCTCGAAACGGCAGCCGGGCGGCAGTGC
>JBGSXK010000525.1:0-5744 GCA_041751455.1 Anaerolineae bacterium | reverse complement strand
AACCCCCGTGCGCGCAGCCTTTATGAGCGTCTGGGCTACCAGATTTTCGCAGAAGATGAAGGCCGTTGGCACTATGTTGATCATCACGGCACCATACACCATGTCCATGAACCCTGCTGGCTACTTGAAAAATTCCTGATAGCAGGATAAAATGCTCGCCGCTGTTAGGACATATGAAATTTTCCGAAATATCTGTTTCTATATAGAAGATTTATTTGAATTGGGTTTATGATTCATTTCCGGAAAATATCACAAGAAGGAGCGTAGGCGAACAGCTTATGGCGACTAAGAATCAAACTGAGGGTGTGCGTATTACCCGCTGGAGCGGGGGCCAACACCCCACCCTTTCGACTATTACCCGCGAGATGAAAAAAGAGGGGCTGCGTCCGTATATGTGGATGAACATGCCCAACCATCGCTACGCTGTGCGCAGCCATGGTTACCACAAGGTACTCTATGTCATTGAGGGCACAGTCGAAGTAGTCCTGCCCGATAGTAACCAGCGCACACGCCTGCGGGCGGGTGACAGAGCGGATATCCCGGCAGGCACACGGCACGGCACGATTGTCGGCACTACAGGCGCGAAATGCGTCGAAGCCTCTATCGTACGGCGCTAAACCCCAACGCGCAACAGGCAAGCCAGGGCAACCCTCTCCCCTGGCTTTTTGTTTGGCCACTATACATCGGCTATCTGCCTCAAACTCTGTACATCCAGAATTTCAATGGCTTTCCGTCTTACGCTGATGAGACTCAGCTCTTTAAAATCATTGAGTGTCTGCGTGGCTGTTTCACGGTACGTACCCAGCATATCCGCTAACTGCTGGTGGGTATAACCACACACGATCCCGTTGCAACCCTGCTCCCTATCCAGTTGCAGCAGCAAACCTGCCATGCGCACAGGAATACGCTTAAATGTCATTTCTTCCAGCCGCTGCTCTGCCTCAAATAACCGCTGCCCCACCGCCTCCAGAAAGCGCAGCGCCACCTGCGGTTTCTCGCGCAACACCTGCTCCACCTCGGCCCGGTTCCACACACAGATCGTACAGTCATCCAGCGCCTCGGCAAACGTGTTGTGCATACGCTGGCCGACCAGCACCATATGCCCAAAAATCGCCCCTTCACGCAGGATGGAGACGATAAACTTGCGCCCACTGGGAGACATACGATAAAGCTGCACCCGTCCTTTTTTAAGAATAAAGAGCGCTTCACCAGGGTCGTTCGGCAGATAAAAAAGATGGCCTGCCTTATATTGTACCAGTGTCGTCTGCTGACTGATGGACTCTACTTCCAATAATGATAAATCCTGGAAGGCGGTGATGTTTTGCAGGTAATGAGATTTCCTGGACATGGCTGGTTCTTTCAGAATGCGCGGACTTTAGTCAAAGTTTCACGATTCGAACAGGCTTTAGCCGCCATAATATTATATAATGCCCGTTATAATGTGTTCAAATCCGAGGATTATGTGCAAACAGCACGACCCCTGACCTTTAGACGACCGGACACCACTATCACTTACACACCTACCAGTCAATTTTTTCGACAGCCTGTGCCCCACCTACCACGCATCAACGCAGATTACTGGTCGTTGATGCTGGCCGGGCAGGTAGAAGTGCCGCTGCTGCTCTCTTATGCAGACTTACGCGCCCTGCCCGCGGTGGAGTTCCCGGCCACGCTGGCCTGTGCGGGCAGTGGCGCGCGCGAACAGCTCATCAGTACCGCCCTGTGGCGTGGTGTGAACTTCAATAACCTGATGGACAAGATTAAGTTCAGGCCCGAAGCCGCTTACGCCCGCTTTTATGCTGTCGATGGTTATACGACCAGTCTGCCTCTGGACAAGCTGGCAGATACCATGCTGGTCTATGCCATGAATGGAGAAGCCTTGCCGCCAGAACATGGCTACCCGGTACGCCTTATTGCGCCGGGACTTGCGGGTTATAAGATGCCTCGCTGGGTGCAGCGGGTTGAATTCGCGGCCACCCCCTCGCTCAGTTATTGGGAGCAGCGCGGTTGGCCGGCCTCTGGCACAGCACCTGTCACCACGGCCATCCTCAGCCCATATCAGCCGCAAACCCTTGAGAATCCTGTTACTTTTTCTGGCATCGCTTATGCTGGAGATGCAGTTATTACAGAGGTTGAAGTCAGTATCGACCACAGCCCCTGGATGCCTGTTGAATATAACCCTGCCGTGCCTTACTGCTGGACAGAGTGGTCTGCCCACTGGCAACCTGCTGCACCTGGCGCTTATCATGTCCGGGTGCGTGTCACCGCTGCTGCGGCTGAAAAGCAGACCGCACAGCACAGCATTACCCTTCATATCATTGAGTAGTCGCGGAGAAGTGATTTGACGCAGCTTTCCCGTCGTCAGTTCTTGCAATTCGCTGGCATTGCACTCGCAAGCCGTTACTTCAACCCACTGCATTGGCCGCACCATCTGGATAATCGCCCCGACGAAAATTACGGGCGGGCGCTGATCGCTGCTGCGGTTCACACCCATCCTGCAGATAGCGCTCCCCTGAACGCGCGCCTATGGCCGGATAGCATTATCCCACTGCATAACACATCCGGCAGGTGGTATCGCACGGATCACGGTTATGTCGCCCGTACCGACATCCAGCCTATGACCCTCAACCCTCTCACAGCGATGACACCTGTCCTGCCCTTCTGGGCAGAGGTCGCCGGGTCAGTCGCGCCTGTGTACCAGTGGTGCGCGGCGAATGCCCCTTTAATCACACGCATTGGGCATGGGGGCGTGGCTGAAATTACCACTCAACTGCCTGCACACACTCAAGGCGGGGTGTGGTATGGGATAACAGATAACGCAGGCACACTTATAGGCTGGTCGCAGGCAGTTCACTGGCAGCCCATTCCATCCGAAACTGCGCCCCTGCACGCAGTCACCCTTCACATCGACCAGCAGCGCCAGCAGTTGACCGCCCTGCACCGCCAGCAGGCCATCCTGCAAGCCCCGGTAGCTACCAGTCGGGTGCTTATCCCTGGACAATACGACTTCCGAAAGCAGCGTCCCGGTGCACTGCCTTTGCGCCTTCCTGACCGCGAAAATCCTGTTTATGCTGCCCCCTGGCAGTTTAGCATTGGCGACCATTACACGCTGTCGGGTGTTTACTGGCACAACAGCTTTGGTCAGGCTATGCCCGGCCCTGCCATCCAGGTCACAGGGCTGCTGGCGCGCTGGCTCTATCATTCATTGATGGATAATGTTTTCGTAACCATTGTGTGAGATAATCATCCCCATAAACGAAAGATCAAATTACCGTGTGTCGTCAAACCTGAAACACGGCTTTTGAGGAGAAATAGTGGTGGATGTCACACTCGGACTGGCTTTTATTGCCGGGTTAATCTCGTTTGTCTCCCCCTGTGTACTGCCGTTGGTTCCGGCTTACATCGGTTATATGGGCGGACGGCTGACACATACAGTAGCGCTAAGCACAGGTGGCAAAGCGAATACCCTGACTGCAGCCTATCCCCAGCGCCTGTTTACGATGCTGCACGGGCTGGCCTTTGTGGGCGGTTTTACGTTCATCTTCGTCACGCTCGGTCTGCTTTCGACAGCCTTTGTCAGCGTCATCGGCGGGCAAAACATCAGCGTCGTGACCAGCCTGATCGGGCGGGTTGGTGGCGTACTCATCATCTTCTTTGGCCTGCATTTCATGGGTGTACTGCCCTCACTTCTGAACAGGCTAACCCGTGACGACAGTCAGACAGCGCTCATCAGCAGCCCGCTCACCAGCCTGGTCTTTGCGGCAGCAGGCAGCGTATTGATTTTATGGGGCTTCACTGGCACGCTGGTCGTCTGGGATGTGGAAGTCTGGCAGCTTGCTGCCTGGGCACCCACGCTGGCGCTGCTGGTGCTGGCTGCATTCCTGATCTGGCTGTTCCTCGGCGGAGCATTCACGACTCCTCGCTATTTCTGGTCAGGTACCATTAACCGCCTCCAAAACCTGCTCTATGCCGACACCCGCCGCCAGATGACCGCTTCCGGCGACCAGGGTTATGCCAGTTCCGCCATTATGGGCGTGGTCTTTGCCGCAGGCTGGACACCGTGTATCGGGCCAGTCTACGGCGCGGTGCTGACGATGGCCGCAAACGGAGGGGATATTGGGCAGGCAGGGATATTACTAACAATCTATTCACTGGGTTTGGGGATTCCGTTTCTCCTCACCGCCCTTGCACTCGACAGCGCCCAGGCTGGCCTGCGCCGTCTTCAGCGCTCTATGCGTACCATCGAACTCACCAGCGGGGCGTTCCTGGTACTGATCGGTGTGCTGGTCGCCAGCGGCCAGCTTCAAAGCCTGAGCCAGCGCTTTTCCGCCGAATTCGCCGAGTTTTCGATTGGGGTCGAAGAATCCGTGTTGGAGTGGGTTACAGGCGAAAACCCCGAAATCACACCACAGGACGAAGCACCTGCCCAGACCAGCGACGGCGGCTTAATCGTCCCTAATCCTGAAACTGCCCAGGCCATCGTCATCCCTGCCGACAGCACCGGCACTGACCTGAGCGCCCTGGCAAACGCAGCCAGTGCCGAAAATCTCCCTCCAACAGGGATCGCGGTAGGCAGTTTCGCCCCACAGTTTGAGACTCTCAATGACACGGGTCAGCCCATCCGCCTGTCCGACCTGCGTGGGCAGGTCGTGCTGCTCAATTTCTGGGCGACATGGTGCGGCCCCTGCCGGATCGAGATGCCGGAGTTTCAGACGATTTACAACGACCACAAAAACGACGGCCTCACCATCCTGGCCGTCAATAATGCCGAAACGGTGGCCGATGTTCAGGGCTTCCGCGAACAGCTTGGTTTGTCCTTTCCTCTGCTGATGGATGAGACAGGCACGGTGCAAAATCTCTATAACATCTTCAGCTATCCCAGCACCTTTGTGATTGACCGCGATGGCAGGATTATCGCCCGGCACTTTGGCCCGCTGACCGCAGAGCAGATTCAGGACATGGTGAGCGACGCGCTGGCCGCATGACTTGGGCGAAACGTGCTTTTCTGCTGGCCGGGTCGGTTGCAGCGCTTGCGGCTGCCCTGCTGGTTTTATTCACTGTAGGCCTGCCAGAACGTGCCGCCTTTACCGGGCAGGTTATCCCTGGCCAGCTTCCTATTGCCCCGGAGATTAACGCCGTCGCACCTCCATTTGAGCTGATCAATCTGGAAGGTGACATCACCCGACTGGCCGACCTGCGCGGACAGCACATCCTCATCAATTTCTGGGCGACCTGGTGTATCCCCTGCCGGGTAGAAATGCCCGTTCTGCAACGCCTCTACGAACAGCATCAGGCCGATGGGCTGTACATCCTCGCGGTCAATCTGGGGGAACCATCCGCGCTGGCACGGGAATGGCAGCGGTCATTAGGCCTGACGTATGCTATACTGCTGGACAAAAACCAGTCGACTGCGGCACTTTACCAGTTACGCGGCCAGCCATCGACTTACGTGATTTCGCCTAACGGCATTATCACGCATATTTTCTACGGCCCGGCCAGCGAAAACGCGCTGCGGGCAGCGCTGCACCTGCAACCCTGAAGGACAACCATGACCGAGATACCGAAAAAAGAGCGGCGCTTTGCGCTGCGCGCCAATATTCTCCTGCTGCGCTTCAGCCGCAACTGGCTGCGGGTGGTGATCGTCATCCTGGCAGTCTACATCAGCCTGCCATTTGCCGCGCCGCTCCTCATGCGCGCCGGGCTGCGCGGACCGGGTGAGGTGATCTATATCCTGTACAGCCCCT
>JBGSXK010000524.1:0-4376 GCA_041751455.1 Anaerolineae bacterium | reverse complement strand
GTCTCAAAATCAGCCAGTTTGGGCAGTGTCTGCCACAGGGCGTTGGGCAGTGTCTGGCAAGGGTTTTCGCAGTATACACTGCGTAGGGCAGCTTGAAACTCGCTCTCAACGGCCATCGCCTAGCTCCTCATACGTGTCTATCCGGTTTGCCACCTCGCGCAGGGTATCCAACACCAGCGACTCACTCTCCCCGGCGGCCATCAGTACCAGGATATAGGTATGATCGCCCAGGTATAACGTCCCTGCATCATTGACCACCCGCCCGATTTCCAGATTATCGCTGGGCAGAACGCCGTCTTTGCCTGTATAACCTTCCGGGAAAACACGCTCAATCGGGGAGCGATAACCGTTATCCGCCGGGATGGAAAGCAGTTCTTTGGTCGCCCGCGCGGCACGGCGGAAGTGCGGGGACTGGGTGAAAAACTCCCCACGGGTGACGAAATCATGCGCTCGGCTGAGATCCGCCGCGTTAAAGACATTATCGACCTGATAGTAATTCTCACCCTTCCAGACCACGCGCCCGGTATTGATGGATGGCGCGTAACGCGGGTCGCTTAATCCCCGTGTGGGGGCACCTTCCCAGTTCCAGGTGTGCATACCGTTCATCAGGCCTACGGTCAGACGCAGAAAGTTATTAAACTTCTCGATGGCGTTTTCCGGCCCACTGACACGCCGACTCACATTATCCAGCACCACCCCGGTTGCCACATTATCGCTGTAGACCGCCATGCGATATAAAGCCGTGACTGGGCTGGCCTCCCATTCATCTTCCGGCACATTCAGAAAATAATACAGCACTACCATCGCCTTAAAGCAGCTCGCTACAGGGAACAGATCATAAGCGTTAATCTGAATGCGAAACAATTCATCATGGCGACGGTTAAAACAACGAAAATCCAGCGCCATTTTGTAAGTGCCAATAAAGTTTTCCAGGTTGGCGCGCATTTCTTCGACAAGCGGCGGATCAGCATACCAGTCAAAGGTATCGTCGTCAGGTGTGTCAGGGGCGGGTGTAGGCTGGAAAGCCCGGACACGTCCGCTGTAGAGCGCGAGGGTGGCGGCGGCGGCCGATTGAAGAAAACGCCGCCGGCTCATCTTATGCGACATTACTCAAATGCCTCAACCACTGCCAGTAAATCCGGGAATACATAATCAGCCTGAATTTCGCTGGTTTCCAGGTCGGTCAGGGTAGATACCCCTGTGAGCACCAGCGCCGTTTTCAGCCCGACCTGCTGCGCGCCGACAATATCCGTATCCAACCGATCACCGATCATCAGGGTTTGCCCGGCGGGCCAACCCAGCATACTCACCGCCGCCTCAAACATAGGCAGTTGAGGTTTACCGACGATCAGCGGTGTTTGGCCGGTGGAGGTTTCCAGCGCAGCGATCACACTACCCGCACCGGGCGAGAGTCCCTCTGGCATTGGAAAGGTCGCATCGCGGTTGGTACCCACGAACAACGCCCCACCCTGAATAAGATAATGCGCGCGCTGTAGCCTGGAATAGGTTAAGTCCCAATCCAGCCCCACAACGACAATTTCGACATTATCCTCAGCCACTTCAAAGCCAACGCCGCTCAACGCCTGGCGCAGACCATCCCCCCCCAGTACATAAACGCGTGTGCCTGCCGAGTAACGTTCGCGCAGGTAAGCCGCCGTCGCAATGCCAGAGGTCATGCTGACACTTTTGGGCACCTCGGCCACCCCCATTTTCGCCAGCTTCAGCACATAATCCGCTGGGGATTTACTGCTGTTATTGGTCGCCAGGATGAACGGAAGCGGGCGGCGGCGCAGCAGGTCAAAAAACGCCGCCAGGCCTGGCAGCGGCGCATCGCCCCGCCATAACACTCCATCCATATCACAGACTATCGCATGAATACCCGAAAACGTCATACCCGGCCTCAATCCTCTATCGTTAATCCGGCGCACAATGTTACAATCCAACCCGGTAAACGCAAAGATAGAAATTTTATGGCCGACAAGTGGGAACGTTATGGGATCATCGTGTGCGTCACCTGCCTGATGATGTTTGCTATCAATGAAATTACGGGTGGTTATCTATCTTTTTCCACACTGCTCCTGTCCGCATTTTCCATATTAGGACTTCTGGCGATGCTGCTGCACCGCTCATCCTGATTTGTCTGCCTTCTATCGACAATGTCTGGTGCTTTTGACCCTGCTGCTGGGCGCGGGACTGCGCTTTCATGCGCTGGCGCGTGATGTGCGCCTACACCCGGACGAAGCGCTGTTCAGCACCTTCGCACGCGCGGCAGCGATCAATGGCGAATGGCTGCTGCCCGGCCCGCTGGATAAAACACCGATGGCAATTTATATCAACGCGCTGGCACAGGTGTGGGTGGGCGAAGGTGAATTCGCTGCACGTCTGCCCGGCACCCTGGCGAGCATCCTGCTTATGGCAGCGATCTATGCGCTGGCAAAAGCTCTGTATCAGCCCAACAATTCTGTGCCTGTCATTGCTTTGCTGCTGGTGGCCTGTTCGCCCTTTGCCATCGCGTTCAGTGCCAGCGCGCTGACCGACGGGCCAATGCTGTTATGTATTACGCTGGCTTTATGGCTGGTGGCGTGGGGGCGGTGGGGTTGGAGCGGGCTGCTGCTGGGGATGGGCTTTGCCAGCAAACAACAGGCGCTTTTTTACCTGCCGCTGGTGCTGGCGCTTGGCTGGGCGGTGCATTCGTCCTCTGCCCTGCGCGCTGGCACACGCTTGCAAAGGGCTGCCCGATTTTCAGGCGGGCTGGGGTTGATCGTACTCATCCTGCTGGTATGGGACAATGCACGCGAGGGTGACAGCCTGTTTACGCTGGCAGCGGCCAATAACAACCCGGCGCGCCTGATCCGTGCCAACGAGGTGCTGCCGCGCTTACAGCTATGGCTGGACTATGGGGGCACTCTGTTGGGCCAGAGGTGGCTCACACTGCTGCTGACCGCAGGCGCTGTAGGATCGTTAGTGTATCGCGTCATCCATGCCGCGCAGCGCCGCAAGACACTGGTCGATTTGCTGCTGCTGACCTATCTACTGGCCTATGCCGGGCTGCACTGGCTGGTCGCGTTCAATACCTATGACCGTTACCTGCTGCCCCTGCTGCCTCTGGTGATACTGCTGACAGCGCGGGGATTGAGCCTGATGCAGCAGACGCTGGTGCAGCACCCTGTACTCATGCAGTTCAGCCGCGCTGCCCTGCTGTTGGCCCTGCTGGTAAGCGCTGCCGGAGCCAGCAGCGGACAGTCAGCCATCCATAATAAAGGCGTGAGCTACGGAGGGATAGATACGCTGGCAGCCTATCTGAATAGTAAACCTGTTGCTACCGTCATTTACGATCACTGGTTGGGCTGGCCGCTGGATTATTATCTGGGGGCATGGCACGATAAACGCCGGGTCTATTATCCCACACCGGATGCCCTGGCAGCGGACGCACTGAGGTTGCCTGAAACCGGAGCGCGTTACCTGCCTGCGCCTGCTGACCAACCCGCTGGCCGCTGGCTAGAGGCGCTGTGCGCGGTGGGCTTCCATATCACTGAAGATTATCGTCTGCCACGTTTTGTCGTTTATGAGCTTATTCCTCCCTGGGTGATGACGGACGCTGCAAACGCTGAAGCACGCGCGCCCGGTCAATCTCGCCTGTGCTCGACGGTTCTGCCGCCTTAGCCGGGGGTTTCTCGCTGCTGGCTGCCGGGTAACGCACCCGCCACTGTGCCAGAAATTCACGCAACCAGGTTAATTCCGCCTGCATGACGGTAATACTGTGGGTGTAAAGGGCATGGATATGATCCTCCACCGGGTGATCGTCCTGCTGATGGCGTGCCCAGATTTTTTCGACAACATCTAACTGGCGAACTAAGTCCAGCTCATGCTGTGTCAGGGCCTGATGCGCCTGTTGGGAAGAAATTGCATTTAGATTCGCCAGTCCTAGCTCAAAACCAACCCCCAGAGCACGCGGGCGGCGCAGGCGCTCCAGAACCGAGGTTTGCAGTATGCCCTGCCCAGCCTCAGTCACTTGAAAGACTTTGCGTGCCGGGCCGTGCCCGGCTGTCTGAAGCTGACTGGTAAGCATTCCCTGGCTTTCCAGTTTATTAAGGAGGTAGTAAATCGAAGAAAAACCAATCACCAGCCATTCTCGCAGGCCGCGCTCATCAATGATCTGTTGAATTTCGTAGCCATAACGTGGCCCTTCGGCCACCAGACTGAGGATAGTGAGTTCGGCTTCTGTCATGGGAGCAGGTATTCCAGCACTAGAGTATAACGGCAGAATAACAAATTTCTGGCATCACTGTCAAGTTGTCACCATAGTTTTACGGCGGCCAGTTCGCAGCACTTCCATTGCTACACTAGTCAGACTGTTTGCGATGTAGGGTTTGGTG
>JBGSXK010000523.1:0-2119 GCA_041751455.1 Anaerolineae bacterium | reverse complement strand
ACCCCGTATCTGCCAGTCCATCTCCGCCAGGCGGAAGCCGTCCGTCGTTTTTTCCAGCGCCTGCAGGCGCTGCTGCGCCTCTGGCGTATTATTATCAGGAATCAGGAGGCAGTATGAAGCGTACTGCCCACGCCCAACCCGCCCACGAAACTGGTGAAGCTGTGCCAGGCCGAAGCGGTTCGCGCCTTCGATGACCATAACTGTGGCGTTGGGCACATCCACACCGACTTCGGCTACCGAGGTGGTTACCAGCATGTCATATGCGCCGCTGCCAAATTCGGCCATGACCTGTTCTTTTTCCGCGGGTTTCATGCGGCCATGCAGCAGACCGACCTTGTAACGGAAGAAGACCTTTTGCAATTCGTCGTAGGCTTCCACTGCTGAGCGCGCCTCAATTTTGTCCGACTGCTCGACCAGCGGGTGGACGATAAACGCCTGCCGCCCCTCTTTAAGCTGCGCCTCGACAAAGCTGTACATCCGCTCGCGCGCCACTGGCTCGATCACACGGGTGTCGATGGGGATACGACCGGGCGGCATTTCATCCAGAATTGAGAGGTCAAGATCGGCATAAAGCGTGAGCGCCAGGGTACGCGGGATGGGGGTTGCAGTCATGACCAGCAGGTGCGGATTGGTTCCCTTGCCGCGCAGGGCACCGCGCTGCTCTACACCAAAGCGGTGCTGCTCGTCGATAATCGCCAGCCCCAGGTCTTTGAAGGTCACGCCTTCCTGAATGATGGCGTGGGTGCCAATGACAATGTCAATTGAGCCATCTGCCAACCCCGCGTAAATGGCTTCGCGCTCAGTGGTGGACAGTGCACTGGTCAGCAGGCCGACGACCACAGGCTGCTCACGTCCTGGTGTCTGGGCCATTAACGCACCGATATTACGGAAATGCTGTTCGGCGAGGATGCTGGTGGGGGCCATAAGTGCAGCCTGCTTGCCAGCCTTAACCGCCAGCGCCATGACTGCTGTCGCTACAGCCGTTTTACCCGCGCCGACATCACCCTGAAGCAGACGGTTCATGGGTATTGTCTGGGCGATGTCGCGGCGCACGTCTTCGATAGCGCGGCGCTGTGCGCCAGTGAGTTCGTAAGGGAAGACAGTCTCGACAAAGCTGTCAATAAAGTCGTCCGGCACGATAATCGACTCGGCAGGTACCGCCTGCCAATCACGCCGGTTCGCCAGAATGGCCAGTTGCAACAGCAGCAGTTGATCGAAGACCAGACGACTGCGGGCATGAGTCAGATGATCCTGCCCCTCCGGGAAGTGAATGTTTTTCAGTGCCCAACCCATGTCGGCCAGTTCGGTACGTTCCAGGGTGGCTTCAGGGACATAATCCGGCAGGCGATCTGCCCAGTATTCCACCGCCGTCTTCATCAGGCGGCGCAGACCCCGCGCGCGCAAGCCTTCGGTCAGTGAATAGACCGGGACAATACCGATTGTGTGGAGATTATCAGTATCCAGGTGTTCCCACTCGGGGTTGGACATTTGCAGGCGCGAGCCATAAATCGTGGTCTGGCCGCTGAAGACGACCTGATCACCGATTTTCATATAACGTCCCAGGAAATGCTGCCCGTAGAAAATGATGTTCAGCAGCCCAGTGCCATCGTCCAGCACGACCCGAAAGTCACGGCGACTGCCCCGCCCGATAATGACCTCCGTATGGCGTATTGTGCCGATCACGGTCACGATCATTTCTGGACGCAGGCGGTTGATGCTCTGCGTCTGCGTGTAATCGTCGTAGCGACGTGGCAGGAAAAAAAGCAGGTCATTGACTGTATAGACACCCAGTTTGTTGAACGAATCTCGCATACGCTCCCCCACCCCTTTGACCACTGTCACAGGGGTATTCAACCCGCGCATGATGTCGGCGGCCTCCTCCGGGTCCAGTTGCGGGCGGGGAGAGCGGGGCGGGCGCGCAAGGCGTGGCTGGGTGGGCACATCCATTTCACCTGTGACGATGTAATCGCTGTTTTTTGGCCCGGCAAACTCGTCGGCCCCATCGAAAACCATCAGCGGCATTTGCCCGCGTGGTTTGCCGCCGCGCGACTTAGAAGCCGTAGACGGGCGCGGCTGGCGCGAGGGCGGCGGAGGCGCTTCCTGGCGGCGCGGCTCCTCT
>JBGSXK010000522.1:0-8031 GCA_041751455.1 Anaerolineae bacterium | reverse complement strand
GCGAACCAGGCTTTAGGCACGGAATATATGGTGAAAAACGCCAGCAGTCTGCAGCCGGGTGTCTACACCGTGCCTTCAGACATTGACAAGGAAATCGCGCGGCTGAAACTGGAAGCGATGGGCGTGAAGATTGATAAACTCACTTCAGAACAGGAGCGTTATCTGGCTCAGTGGGAGGAAGGTACGTAATGCACTGCGGTGCGACGTGTACTACAATCACTGCGTTCTTGTAGCGGCAAAATCAGCTAAAGGAGGAAGGATGCTGTATTTCAAACGCTTACTCACCAGCATAATGCTGTTTGTTCTGGCTATCACTGGCTCTGGGGTGCTTGCCCAGACTAATGATACTGCTATGCTACGCTTCGTACACACCATTCCAGGTGCATCCCCCATCGATATTTACGTGGACAATGTGCTGACGATCAGCAATCTGCCATTTGGCGAGGCCACCACCTATGTCGATGTCACACCGGGAGCGCTGGCGATCAAAGTCACACCTGCGGGCGCATCCATTGCCCTGTGGGAACAAAATCTGGACACCAGTGCGCGCACAGCCTACACTCTCACCGCCACCACCCAGGATGACACGCTCTCGTTCGCGGTCTACAGTGATGATCTTACTACCCTCCCTTTGGGCAAGGTGCGGTTTACGGCCATTCACGCCATCCCTGGCGCAGAAGCAATTGATCTCCTGCTGGAAGATGGCAGCCCGGTACTGCCTGGCATTGAATACGCAAACCCGAATACCTCCGGCACCCTGGATATTCAGGTGCTTCCCTATAGCATGCTGATTGTGCCATCAGGGGCAGAGGCCAGTGACGCGCTGGTTTCCACCGGCGTGCTGCAACTCGCCAGTGGCACATCCTATATGCTGTTGGCCTATGGCACTCCCGAAGAACCACAGTACACGCTGTTGGGTACCGCCACTAATGCTCAGGGCAGCAGTGGTTATGTGCGGTTGGTGCATGGGGTGCCAGAAGGTCCGGTGGTGGATATTTACATCAATGACACTCTGGCTGCCATCTTGGGCGCGCCACCTGAAGATCCTAATGCGACAGAGTTCATCGCTGTGCCCGCAGGTAGTTACGATATTGCCGTCCGTCCCAACGGTACACAGCAAAATCTGGCAACTGCAACTCTGGATGTAGCCGAAGGTGATTACCTGACAGCAGTAGCACTCGGCGCAGATACCGGGTTGGCGCTGGTCATTCTGAATGCCGATCTTGCCGAGGCTTCCAGCGAGGAAGCCTTGCTGCGCTTTATCAATGGTAACCAGCCAGAAAGCACCGTCTCCGCACGGCTGGACGACGGAACCATTCTGGCTGATGAACTGGCAGGGGGTACAGCGGGCGACACAGTTGCCATCCCTCCGGCGAGCCAGGGTGTCACTGTAGGAATAAGCATGGAAGATGTCAGCGCTACCGACAGCGCCGCAACCCGTGTCTTTTACGGTGGTGCGTTTTATGACTTCCTGGTGGTAGGACAGGAAGTTCTCCCGCTGACCCCGATCGGGTTGGCACAGAAACCCGGCAGTGCCCCAGGGGCGACTGCTCCCGAACCTGTCGTGGTTGAGCCGACAACTGCACCTGCGGCAGAGGTTGCCCAGGCAGAGCCTACTCAACCCCCTGCTCCCACACAGGCACCCGCCGCAATTCCTGCTGATCAGATTACCGGACGTGTGTTTAACCTGAACCCGGATGCCAACCTGCACCTCCGCCTTTATCCTGATCCACAGGCTGAATCATTAGGGCTGGTGGGCTTTGGGGCAACTTTAATTATCAATGGCCGTCAGGGAGAACTCATTCCCAACCAGCCGACTACGCCTATCCCACCGGATTATGAATATATTGATCCAGTGACACTATTGGAAGAAAACCAGGACTTGCCACGTGAGGACACTTGGCTGAACATCTCTTATAACACCCCGGATGGTGGTTCAATTACTGCGTGGGTGCGCAGTGACTTTGTGGATGTGCGCGCACCTTCTGGCGCGGCACTCCCGCTACGTGAACTGCCTACAGTACCTGGCAATCGGCCCGGCAGCAGGTCGAACACAGCTCTCACGGCGTTACCGCCGCCAGAAAATCGTGTTGCGGTGACGGTGTTTAACCTCAATGCCGACGCGAATCTCAATATTCGCCGGACATCAAGCGAAAATGGTGATGTGCTTGGCACTATGACGGTCGGGCAAAGTGCTGATTTCCTGGGCGTGAACCAAGCTCGCACCTGGATTTACCTCAGTTTTGCGGCTCCCACAGGCTGTACAATTGAAGGATGGGCTAATGCTTCCTTTCTCAATTACAGTTTCCGTGATGCTCCGGTTGACGAGCAGGAACTACTTGATCGAGGCCTGCTGGCCATTATCCCGGAGGATCGCCTTGCCCCTCCACCAGTATGTAGAAATGAAGTTGCTCCCAGCGTGGCGCAATCGACCCCCATACGTGACGCCATCGTGGCGGAAGTCGCGCTTGATCCTGGCGCAAACCTCAACCTGCGCCGTGACCCCAGCGCCAATTCAGCCATACTGGTTCAGGTACCCAGCGGAACGCGCCTGATCGTCAATGGACGGGCAGGCGATGGGAGCTGGCTCAACGTAACCTATGATTCGCCACAGGGTACTGTCACAGGTTGGATCGCCGCCCGCCAGCAAACCAGTGAGGGAATAGCAACGTTTGTCCGGCTGACACTCAATGGACAAACCTATGAACTGACCAACGTTCCACTACTGGAGGGGGAAAGTGAAGAACCCACACCCACTCCAACTGTCACAGCCGAAGATTAGCCCTTAGCTTCTGGCTTGAGTTTCAAAACAGGGATGGCAGACGGTTGCCATCCCTGTTTGTTTGTACCCTACTTTGGTCGGGGTAGCCTTTTACTGTCACATGAGTACAATGTGGTAGAGTTCTAACTGGTGTGTGAGGGCACAATGAGACGATTCGTCAGCTTTCTGCTTTTAATGACTTTGGTGCTGGCTGGCTGTCAATCCGAGGCCCTACCCACACTTGTGCCCACTAATCCCCCACCTACTGAACCCCCTACTGCGACTCCTGTGCCCACGCCCAGCCCCTTACCCAACGTGGCGCAGCTTACTCGTGCCGATGACCCAACGCAGATTGCGCATATCCGTGTTGTCCATGCCGCACCTGCTGTGCCAACCATTGATATCTACGTAGAGCGGTTGGCAGTGGGGACAAATATGGATTTTGGCATGACAACTGAGCCATCCAACCTTGTTGCCGGGGATTACTTTCTGCGGGTTGTGCTGAGAGGTGTGAGACCCGACGCAGGTGAATACCTGCTGGAAACCCCTCTCTCGGTCAGCGCGGGTGAGCGGTCGATGCTGGTTTTTACCGGGACACCAGAAAACCTGTTGATGTCCGCTTATCCAGAGTCTTTATCCCCCCTTGACCGTGAACAGAGCCGGGTAACATTCATCAACGCCCTGGAAGCCACTTCGGAAGTCACTGTGCAGCGAGCTGGAACTGATCTTGCGCTTGTGCCCTCTGCACCGCTTACGTTACCTGAGGGCGAAGCAGATTTTGTCTTTCAGAGTGGCGGTACCATCCTGCTTGAGTATCCTGCCAACCTGCGAGAGCGCACTGATTACACGCTTATCGTAGCAGGCAACACAGACACACCTATTGTCATCCAAACGCAGACTTCTGTGCCGGGACGCGCCAGCCTGCGCATGATTCATGGCTCCCCCTCTATTGGCGATCTTGATATTTATCTGAATGACACGCCGCTCGTAGAACGATTGGAATACAGTCGCGCCAGCGAAAGACAGGCTTTCCCCTCTGGAGCTTACAGCCTTGCAATTTATGCAGCAGGCGCAGATCGCGAGACCGTTCAACCTGTCTCTACGACGCAGTTTATTTTCAACAACGATGAAATGCTTTCGCTCATCGTGCTTGGTCCGCAGCAGGACCTGCGCGTGATCCGTTACCGCGAAGACCTTTCACCTACCCGTGAGGACGAGGCGCGGGTGGCTTTCATCAACACATTGAGCAATGTACCTCGTGTCCGTGTGGATACACAAACCGGATTTCTGCTGGAAAGCGGAATTGGCGATCTCAGTTATGGGCTGGAGCCAGTTCAGGTTGCTATGCCCCTTATACCTCTTTCGTTCTTCTGGAATGTGGTCGAGAATGGCGAGGCAGGCGCACAAATTGAGTACGCAGGGGATGTCCAGTTCGAAGCCGGGCGCAGCTATCTTTACCTGCTTACCGGACGGGAAGATAACCAGCCGCTCATCCTCAGTGAACGAGTAGGCATCGCCGAGGCTGGCACTGCCGTGATTGTGTCTAGCGACACCAACGCGACCAGTGCCACATCAGAAGCCACCCTGCACTTTATTAATGCCATCTATAACAGCCCGGCGCTTGATCTGTGGATAGATGACCATATAACCCTCACGGATGTGAACTACAGCTCTGGCAGCGATCTTGTAGCGATCAGCGAAGGACCTTTCACCCTTCAGGCAGTCATCAGCGGCACATCGAACAGTGTGGGGGTGCTGGATGCGAACTTCGAGCCAAACACTTCTTATACACTCATTGCCTACGGCAACAGCCCTGATGATGCCCACCTGACCCTGACCGCCGACAACAGTCTGATTTTTGGCGGTGAGGCCACACATGTTCGCCTCTTCCATGCGACCACCTCCGGTGATGTGCATCTTGGCCTGGCTTATTCAGCCGCCAGCACAGCATCAAACCGCCGTCTGAGCGAAGAAGCCCCCGCACCCACTTACCGCCAATCAATGGCCTTTGGCATGGAACCTGTCATCGCCGTCATGCAAGTCAGTCAGGAAGAGTTCTCTGCTGTGGGCATAATGCCTTCCGGGCTGCGCAGCCTCCACATCCTGGATACGCTCGATACTCCTACTATGGTCACAGCGACCATTCACGGGATAGAAATGGAAGCCGGTCGCCATTACGACATTGTGGCTTTTCAAGAGCCGGAAACCCGGTTAGTGCGGGCATTTATCCTGCTACACCCAAAGACTTCAGGCTAGCACATCAGGTGTGTTCCGTTATAATCCGGTCTTTCATCACAGCAGGGGAAATTACGTGCGCGTTCTCATCACAGGCATTGGCGGTTTTGTCGGCCAGCATCTTTCGGCACAGTTACAAGAAACTGTCAAGCATGTTGAACTGCATGGGACCGTGCTGAGCGAAACGGTACATACTGCTATCCCATATGCTACACTGCATACACTTGATCTGAAAAATACCCAGGCGGTTTACCGCTTGCTCGATCAGCTTCGTCCGATGCATATTTATCATCTGGCTGCCCAGTCCTCACCCAGTCTTTCTCGGCATTATGCCTGGGATACCCTGGAGAACAACATTCTGGGGCAGCTCAACATCCTGCAAGCCTGTCTTGCTGTAGGAATTAAACCGCGTATTCTCATCGTAAGTTCTGCCGAAATTTATGGTGCGGAAGATGTGGCACTCGCCGAAGACAGCCCACTACTACCTGTGACTCCCTACGGCGTGAGCAAAATCGCGCAGGATATGCTGGGTTTACAGTATTTTCTCAGCGATGGTCTGCCGATCATCCGTGTCAGGCCGTTTAACCACACTGGCCCCGGCCAGCGCGAAGGATTTGTCGCGCCGGATTTCGCCATGCAAATTGCGCGCATTGAGGCTGGATTACAGTCACCAGTGCTGCGAGTAGGCAGCCTGGAAGCCCAGCGTGATTTTACTGATGTACGTGATATGGTGCGCGCCTATAGTATGATAATGGAAATGTGTCAACCAGGCGAAGTCTATAATGTCGCCTCACAGCGCGTATATAGTGTCCGAGCACTGCTCGATATCCTGCTCAGCCATACCAGACAGGTGATCCAGGTCGTGCCAGACCCACAGCGTATCACTAAACAGGATAATTCTGTGAAATGGGGCGATGCCAGCCGCCTCTATGCAGCCACTGGCTGGCAACCCACAATCCCCTTTGAACAAACACTGCTTGATCTATTGAATGACTGTCGCCAGCGGGTGCGCGGCCTGACAGAACTTTAGCAGGTGCAGAGACAGCCACCCTCAGGATAAATCTCAGGAGAATCAATATGAAAAAACGTGCGCTTATTACAGGTATTACGGGGCAGGATGGCTCTTACCTGGCCGAATTTTTGCTGGCGCAGGATTATGAAGTATTCGGCCTTATACGCCGCACCAGCACCTTGAATTTTGAACGTATTCGCCATATTCAGGATCAGGTCACACTGGTCTCTGGTGATATGCACGACCAGACGAGCCTGACACGTGCGCTTAGCAGCATTCAGCCGCGTGAGGTGTATAACCTTGCTGCGCAGAGTTTCGTGCCCACCTCATGGGATCAACCCGTTTTCACGGGTGACATCACTGCGTTGGGAGTGACACGTATGCTAGAAGCTATCCTGACCGTCAATCCGGAGATACGCTTCTACCAGGCTTCGAGCAGCGAGATGTTCGGCAAAGTGCAGGAAGTCCCTCAGAAGGAAACGACCCACTTCTACCCCCGCAGCCCCTATGGTGTAGCAAAAGTCTATGGGCACTGGATTACGATTAACTACCGCGAAAGTTACGGTATTCATGCCAGCAGTGGCATTCTTTTTAACCACGAGTCACCCCGACGCGGGCTGGAATTTGTGACACGTAAAGTCACACATCACGTTGCCAGGATCAAATTGGGGCTGACAAACGAACTGCGCATGGGCAACTACGAAGCGCGGCGCGATTGGGGCTTCGCCGGGGATTATGTACGTGCCATGTGGCTGATGCTTCAGCAGGACACGCCGGACGATTATGTTGTGGCTACAGGGACAACACACTCGGTTGAACACCTGCTTGAAGTGGCCTTTGGCTGCATGGATCTGGACTGGAAGAATTACACTGTACAGGACGAGAAATTCATGCGCCCTGCCGAGGTTGATCTGTTGGTGGGTGACCCAACAAAGGCCGGCGAGACGCTCGGATGGGAGCCGCAGGTGACATTCGAAGAGCTGGTACAGATGATGGTCGAAGCGGATTACCAGCTATTAAAAGAACAGACGCATAAATGAATCTGATCGACACCCACTGTCACCTGAATTTCCAGACTTACGAAGAAGATCGTAAGCAGGTGATTGAGCGCGCAGGGGCAGCCGGAGTTGCCTGCATTATTAACCCCGGCATTGACCTGGAAACCAGTCAGGCAGCACTTGATCTGGCTGCACAGCATGAGGGGATTTATGCCGCAGCGGGCATCCATCCCAACAGTAGTGTTGACTTTACAGATGCGTCATTAAGCACGCTTCAAGCCCTGACGCAGCAGCCTAAAATTGTGGCAATCGGGGAAATTGGTCTGGATTATCATTGGGACAAAAGCCCAAAAACACAGCAGTTCGCAGCATTCGAATCTCAACTAGAACTGGCAAAACACCTGGAATTACCTGTGATCATCCATAACCGCGAGGCCAGTGAGGATGTGATTGCTATGCTGGAACAATGGGCAGATAATTTGCCCGCCGCACTCAAAGATCGTCCGGGGGTGCTGCATTCTTTTTCTGCGCCGTTACAGATCGCTGAGCGCGCCTTGAAGATCGGCTTCTACTTGGGGTTTACCGGGCCAATCACCTATAAGAATGCGGACAACCTGCGTTCCATCGCCAGCTATATACCATTAGAACGGATTTTAGTAGAAACAGATGGCCCATTTCTTACGCCCATACCATATCGTGGCCAGCGCAACGAACCCGCTTACATCCCGTTGATCGTGGAGCGACTGGCGGCGCTCAAACAGGTCAGCATCGAAGCGATGGGTAAAGCAACCACCGAGAACGCCATACGTCTGTTTCAGCTACCGGAAACATAAGGACGACCTGGGATGTCGTCCTTATCATTACAGTCGTTGCCCGTCAGGCAGGTCTGTTAGGCACTGGCGCTTAGCGCGTTGGTCAGGCGTTCACGCAGGTTTCCCAGCCGACCACTCATCCGACCCTCGATCTGGCTAAGATAGCTTTCAACAAAGGCATCGACATCGATATCATTTGAGCGTAGAATGTCG
>JBGSXK010000521.1:0-12344 GCA_041751455.1 Anaerolineae bacterium | reverse complement strand
TCCCCATCCTGGAAATCATCCTGGAACAGATCAGTCGGCACCTGGGTCGGAGCAGGGGTTGCCTCCTCAGTCGGTACTTCTGTGACAATTTCGGTGGGCTCTTCAGTAGGTGTTTCGGTTGCCGTTTCAGTAGGCTCAGCGGTGGGTTCTTCCGTGATTTCCGCTGTTTGTGTAGCCTCTTCGGTCACTTCCACCAGCGGGGCTTCTTCCGTCGCCTCCTGTCCCAGCAGCGTCCCTAAAGGCATAACGCCTAATAAAAATAACGCTAACAAAATGGCAGCTATTGCTGCTCTCCGCGATTTAACTTGGAACATTCTTACTCCCTGAGTGTGTGATTTCAATTGTGTGTGACCGTCAAGAGAGTGCCTTACGAACCTTAACAGCACCTAAACCCAATCAGCACACGTTTCCTATGTTATTGTAATGCCGTTATAGACATTAATTTCCTCAAGAGTTATAAAATTCTTGTAAATTTTTAACCATTTTGTAGGGTGCCTGCGGCCTTATGCGGGCGGTTGCATATCCCCGCACCGCAACTATAATGCTCAGGCGTAACTGTACATGCTTAGAAAGCCTGAAAATGCCTCATCGTCTGCTGACGTGGCCTGCCCTCATCCTGTGCGCCGCCAACCTGATGATTATGGTCGGTGGGATGCTCATTGCCATCTGGATTCGCCTGCGCATTGCCATCGGCAGCCCACTGGGGGCGGAGTATCAGGCACAGCCCTGGTCACTTTACGCGCTGCTCACCCTGTCCACGCTGGCCGCCTATGCGGTGGCGCTGTCGATACCGTCCCATACCCGCCTGGGGCATTGGCTGGCTCCCTGGCGACAGTTTCGTATCCTGCTGCTGGCCTTATTCATGGCCACCTCAACCATCCTGCTCCTGCTGCCGGACATCTCACAGTTGCAGATGATTTATTTTGTCCCTGCCACGCTGCTCATAGGCGTGGCGGTGGTAGTGGTTCCAGGGCGATTGCGTGCCTCCGCCTACATCGAAAGCAGCACCCCGCAGAACCTGCGTGAAATCTATCAGAACCGCCAGTTGCTGCTGCTCTGGCTGCGTTACCGCATCGAAGCGCGCTACAGCCAGACCTTACTTGGCATCCTGTGGATTGTGCTGCTGCCACTCTCCATGTCGTTTGTGATGACCTTCGCCTTCACCCAGTTATTAGGGCGTGCGCAGGGAATCGGGGTGCCCTTTGTGGTGTTCCTGCTCTCCGGCCAGATCATGTTCGGCGTTTTTAATCATGTCGTTAGCAACAGCAAAAACGAGATTCTCAGCATGGTCGGGCTGGTGAAACAGGTCTATTTTCCGCGTGAGATTTTGATTATGTTGGTGCTGGGTGAGGCGCTGGTGGATTTTTTCTTTACCTTTCTTGTGCTGTTGGGTATAAATCTGCTGATGGGTGTCCCCCCCACCCTCTATCTGCTGCTGCTGCCCCTTCCCCTCCTGCTCATGACTATTCTCTCGCTGGGTGTAGGCTTCATTGTAAGCTGGCTTAGCATGATCGTGCGCGACATGCAGCCCTTGATTGCCGTTATATTACAGCTCCTCTTTTATGTCACAGTGCTGTTCTCAGCCCAGAGTGTAGACCCCCGTTACGAGTTCCTGATGTCAATCAACCCGGTCTCGGCCATTGTCGAGGCTTTCCGTGACATCACCATCTATGGCCGTGCGCCCGACCCGGTGCGCCTCTATCTGCCCATTGTGCTGTCAGTCGTGCTGCTGTATATGGGTTATGTCTTTTTTAAAGTCAATGAAGATCGGTTTGTGGATTATGCCTGAGTCCGGCCCCATTATCCGTGTCGAGCATATCTCGAAGATGTTTATGTTGCACCATCGGCAGATCAGCCTGCGCCACGAGGCTAAAGCGGCACTGCTCAGCCTTCTGCGTCGTGGTAAGACAACCACCCCGCCGCCATTCTATGCCCTGCAGAAGGTCAGCTTCAATATTCACGCCGGTGAATCCGTCGCTCTGATGGGGCGCAACGGGTCGGGCAAGACGACTCTGCTGCGGGTGATGACCCGCATCATGCGCCCTACTACCGGGCATGTCACCGTCCAGGGGCGCTTTACCGCGCTCATAGGGTTAGGCGCGGGCTTCATCCCCACCATGAGCGGGCGCGAAAATATTTATCTCAATGCCGCCATTCATGGCGTACCGCCGAAGGAAACCGATAAGATCATTGACGACATCATAGCCTTTGCCGATATTGGCAAGTTTATCGACAGTCCTGTAAAAGATTACTCCAGCGGCATGAACTCACGTCTGGGCTTCAGTGTGGCCGTACACATTCTGCCGGAGATCATCTTCCTCGATGAGGTGCTGGCGGTGGGCGATATGGCCTTCCAGCAAAAGTGCATTCAGCGCATTTTGAAAATGAAAAGTGAAGGCAAAACGATTGTTTTTGTCTCTCATGCCCCCGAAGCAGTGCGGTTGGTCTGTGAACGTGCCATCTGGCTGGATGAAGGCAGGCTGGTGATGGACGCGCCAGTAGAGGAAGTGCTGACAGCATACCAGCAGAAGTACGGCGGCCAGCGCCATAAGGTGGGGGGCCTTTGATAGGCGGTATGGCATGACTTCCCCCTCACTCAAAACTGTAATCATCTCACCAGACATCGTAGGGCCGATCCGCAACGGCGGCATCGGCACCTTTGTCCATCATTTCACCCGCCTGCTGCGCCAGCACGGGCATACCGTTACACTCTTGTTTACTGTTCCGGCGGAAGTGCCGCGTGCCCGGTGGGAGTCGCTCTATACCGACCTGGGCGTAGAGGTCATCCACGCTTACGAACCGCCGCCCGCCCGCGGGCTTACCGGGAATTATCCTTTTGTTCACAGCAGCAGCGTGGCCGCCCGCCATCTGCCCCCCGATACCGATGTGGTCTATACGCAGGATTGGCAGGCGCACAGCTTCCTCAGCCTTCGCACCCGCCGTTATCACAGCAGGCCGTACCCGCTTTTCGTTAATGTGCTGCACAGCAGCACCGCCTGGTTGCAGGCCGGCATGGAGCTGTTCCCCGATGATGCCGAGGCGCATCTGAGTGTTGATTTTGCCGAGCGTTATGTCGCCCGGCACAGCGATTTTGTTGTCTCACCCAGCATCTACATGCGCGATTGGGTACGCGGGCAGGGCTGGCCGCTGCCGCCGGAGGAACGGGTGCGCGTACTCGGCTATCCCTTTTTCCCTGCTGCGCCAGCCGCTGCCCCGGTGCCTGCCGTGCCGCGTTTTAAGCGGCTGGTGTTCTTTGGTCGCCTGGAAACACGTAAGGGTATCGAGCTGCTCATCGACGGGCTGCGGATTATACAGCAGGAACGCCCGGCAGCGCTCCATGGCATCGAGGAAATCGTCCTGCTCGGCAAGCCGGGTCTCAGCCGCTACGGCAGCATCGAGGAAGTACAGGCGCTGCTGCAAGCCGAACTGCACCTCCCCACCCGCCTTCTCACCGACCTGGATACCTACGCTGCCCAGGCCTATCTTGCCGCTCACGCCGCCGACTCGCTGGTACTGCTGCCCAGTCTCGTCGATAACCTGCCCTTCGCCGTGATCGAGGCCTCGCTCATCCCCGGTCTGAACCTGATCTGCTCAGCCCACGGCGGAATGCCGGAAATCCTGGGCGCTGCCGGAGCGGATCAGTGCTTCATGCCTTACCCACGCTCGCTGGCCCATACTCTGGCCGCCTGGCTGGAAAGTGGCCCCCGCCCAGAGGCGCAGCGCGGGCATTATAACTGGCAGGCACGCAATCAGGACTGGCTCGACTTCCATGAGGAAGTCTGTACTCATGCGCGGCAGGTGAAGCAGACCGCCCCTGCCATCAGCTTTTCATCGCAGCGTCCGTCAGTAGACATCTGCATTCCTTACTTCAACCATGAGAAATACCTGCCGCAGACCCTGGCCGCGCTGGAACATCAGACCGCGCAAAACTTTAATGTCTTCGTCGTCAATGATGCCTCCACACGTCCGGAAGCCAACACCCTGTTCGAGACACTGGCGATGCGTTATGCCGAGCGCGGCTGGCACTTCATCAACCAGCCCGACAATGAAAACCTGGGCCTGAGCCATACACGCAATCTGGCCGCCGCCCAGGGCAGTGCGGAATATCTTCTGTTCGTGGACAGTGACAATGTGCCCGCCCCAAATATGGTCGAGCGTTTTACCGAAGCCATCACCCACTCACGCGACGACTGCCTCACCTCCTATTTGCAGGCCTTTGAGGGTGACGCGCCGCCCTACAACCCCACTACAGGCGAAGTGACCGCCCGCATCCTTTACACTTATCTGCCCCTGGGCAATTGCCCGGAACTCGGCCTGTTCATCAATTGTTTTGGTGATGCAAATTTCATCATCCGACGTGAGGTCTTTCAGGCCCTGGGCGGCTTCGACACCAGCCAGCCGCATTACCGTTACATCACAGGCGAAGACCATGCTTTTCTGGCACGCCTCACGCTGGCTGGTTACAAGCTGGATGTACTGCCGGAGCATTTATTCTTTTACAGATACAGCAGCACGAGTTTGTTTCGCAGCACCAGCCACTACCAGAACTTAGCCAGAGTGCATGAAGTTTACAAAGAAGGTTTAAGCCGGGCAGGATTAGAAAGTTTTTTGCCGTCTTTTTATGGGGTTTATCTAAGGTCGTTAGGGAATCCGGGAATGCACTTTAATAATGATGTCACCTGGCTTGCAAATCGGGTCCCCTGGTACGCGCTGAGGGATGCCTTCTGGCTGAAGTTCACGAAGCACTTGCAACGGTTGCCGGCCGCGTTGGGCAGGCGGGTCAGGCGCGTAAAATAAAAACAGCGGCAGCTCTGCTGAGCCGCCGCTGTACAAAGCCCCTTAAAGAGCGAACTTACATCGTCTCAGAAGCAAGTGCCAGCTCTTCGTTGGCAAATTCGTTCAGGTCTGCCAGGATTTCTTCAATCGGGCGGGTATCCTGTCCCGTGACAATAGCCGCCAGCACGCTGGAAATTTCCTCGCGTACCGGGTCATAGCCGGGGACAGCAGGCTCGGCCTTGGTGAAGGGCAGCAGGTTGAACGCGGTTTCATAAGCAGGGTTTGACGCGAAATAATCGGTCAGGCTGTCTGCGCTGCTGGCACGTACCGGGAAGTAATTGCTCGCCAGCCCCCACTCCGCCTGTACTTCCGGCGAGGTGTAGTATTTCAGGAACAGCCACGCGGCTACTTCCTGCTCCGGTGTGCTGACAGGGATGCTCACGCTTGCCCCGTAGAGGTTCTGCACCGGGTCTTCGGTCACATGCGGGACAGCGGCCACGCTCCACTCGAAGTTCGCGCCTGCTTCCACCGCGCTGCGATAGAACGGCATTCCGGAGCTGGAACCGACCGTGAACAGCGTCGCGCCGTTGCCAAAGTTCGTCTGGTCGCCGAAGTTCTCGAAGATTTCGCCTGCGCAGCCTTCATCAAACAGGCTCTTGAGAAAGTTCACTGCATCCACCGCCCCGGCGCTTTCCAGCGTGTAGGCATTGGCCTCCGGGTCGAAGATGTCGCCGCCAAAAGCGAAAGTCCAGCTCGCATAACGTGACGCATCGGTGCTGAGCTGATAACCGATGGCAGCGGTATCACTGGTGCCGCCGCTGAAGGGGTTGGCGGTGGCAGCGCAGGCCGCTTCGCGGAACTGCTCTGGTGTGGTGGGTGGGCCGTCAAAGCTGATCGCACCTGCTTCGCGCAGTTCGTTCAGCCAGTCGATGTTATAGTACATCACTTCCATCGAGCGGTTGGGCGGAAAGCCCAGACGCACATCATCATACTGTGGGAATATATCCGCATTGTAGAAGCCAGGGAAGAAGTCGGCTTTCTCTTCTTCGGTCAGGCCCCAGGTTGGGCTGTTCACCAGCAGGTCAATATCGATCAGGCCTTCGTTCAGGTAATAAGTCGCGGCCTGGTTGGCATAAGCAACCACCAGTTCAGGCAGGTCTTCACCACCGCCCGCCAGGCTGGTCGTCACACGGTTGTAGATGTCGCCATAACCACCCTGGTTAATGGCCTCAACGGTGATATCCCACTCATTGGTTTCGTTGAAGGTGTTGACGATCTCCGCCAGTTGTTCTTCACGTGCGCCAGTGTGCTGATGCCAGAACACCACGGTTGCGCCCGTCGGGTCCACATCAGCATAAGGGTCAGCCTGTGCAGAAACCCCCATCATGCTGACCAGCAGCAGTGCAAAAACCAGTAAAAGACTGAATTTACGGAACATAGCTGTCCTTTGCCTCCTGTCAAAAATGACCAAAATCATGATACTCTCGTGAGGTGCCAGCGTGGGCTGCTTTCCCCACTCCCTCCAAAACTCGGTCACAATGACCGCCGTTTCCACATCAGTGTGTTCTGCCTCCCTTGTGGGAGGCGCGTGTGTGCTATCCCTTCAGCCCCGTCGTCGCAATCCCTTCGGTAAAGGTCTTCTGCGTCAGGAAATAAACCACCAGGATAGGCAAAATAGTAATCAACGCCCCCGCCATCAGCAGATGAAGCTGCGTCCCCGCTTCATCAGTAAAACGATACAGCCCCACCGTAATAGGTCGCCAGCGATCATCATTGGTCACGATCAGCGGCCACAGGAAGGAGTTCCACGAGGCGATAAAAGTCAGCAGCGTCACCGTCATCACAGGTGCGCGGCTGATCGGCAGCACGATTTGCAGCAAAAAGCGCACATGCCCTGCCCCATCAATACGCGCCGCCTCCCAGAGTTCGTTAGGGATTTGTGCGAAGAACTGCCGCAGCAAAAAGATCGTAAAGGCGCTCCCCATAAATGGCACAGTCAGCGCGGGCAGGCTGTCGATCCACGAATTGCCAAGCTGCCAGGAGAAAAACGGCGCGCTGTCCAGGAGTTTGGGCAGCGGGAAAATCTGCCCGGCGACAACCAGATAATTGGGTATAAGGGTCACCGCTTCAGGGATCATCAGCGTAATCAGCAGTAGGGTAAACAGGACATTGCGCCCGATAAACTTGATGCGCGCGAAGGCATAAGCCGAAGTAATCGTCACAAAGAGCAGCCCGGCAATCGTCACTGCGGTGATAATGCAGCTATTGAGAAAATATCGGCTGAACCGCGCCTGATTCCACGCCTGCACATAATTACTGAACTGCGGGTCGGCAGGCAGCCAGCGCCGCACCTGGGTCTCGCCCAGTGTCATCAGTGAGGTTGAAAGCATCCACAGGAAAGGCAGCAGGGCGATAAATGCCGCCAGCAGCAGCAAAGCATACAGGACGAACCACCCGATATGTTTGCGCCACTCAACAGGTGTAGAACGAGGTTGTGCCGTGCTTTCGTAAGGGATATTAGCCATAAAACACCCGCTTTTCAAACAGGCTGCGCTGAACCTGGGTGAGCGCCAGCACGATAAGCATCAGGACAATCGCCTGAGCTGCCGCCTCGCCCCAGCGATTCTGGGTGCGAAATGTATCAAAAATCACCAGCGCCGACGTGTTCAACGTCCCCTGCGACTCCGGCCTGCGCATGACGTACAGGGTGTTGAACGCGGTAAACGTGCCGATGAAACCCAGGATGGACAGATAGAATGTCACGGGTGAAAGCAGCGGCAGTGTGATATAACGAAAGATATCTCGCTCGCTCGCCCCATCCACATAAGCCGCTTCGTACAGGTCTTTGGGGATATTCCCCAGCCCGGCCAGAAAGATTACCGCGTTATAACCCACATACGACCAGATGCCAAGCAGAATAACCGACATCAGCGCCATACTGGGGCCAGCCATAAAGCCTTCCAGATTCCAGCCGAACATCACGTTAACGAAAGGCCGTGGTTCAGACAGCCAGCGCTGCACATCAAAACCAATCGCGGTGATAAAGCGGTTTGCCAGCGAGGTGTCACGCCCGCTGAAGATAATGCCAAAGACCACTGCCGCCCCTACCGAGGGCGTGACATACGGCATGAAGAAGATCATGCGAAAAAGCTGCTGCCCACGAATCTTGCTGTTCAGCACATAAGCCAGCACCAGCCCCAGTGCCAGTTGCAGCGGAATACTGCCAAAGGCATAATAAAACGTGATTTGCAGGCCCCGCAGGAAATCCTGATCACGCGGACGCAGCGCGCCGAGCATCATGTTATAACCATAAATAAGAATGGCGAAGGCCAGCGCGATGATCGTCAGGGTAAGTCCGATGCGCAGTGCCATGTAAGCCGTACTGTCCTGCGCTTTAAAAGCGCGTGTCCAGAAGAAGTACGCGCTCAGCAGCACCCCAAAGCCCACAACAAACAGCGCGACCCCGCCCCAGTCCCCAATAATATTGGCTCGATACTGTTCCAGGCAGGCACCCAGATAACCGAGCACATCGCCACCAATTTCCGGCGGGCAGTAGGATTCCCCCTGGCGGATGCGCCAGTTATAAATGCTCATGTAAGCAGCGTAACCGATGGGGAAGATGCCAAAAATAAAGATGAGCAGGACAGCAGGGGAGACAAACACCCAGCCGGTGAGATTCTCCTGGAATGTGACCCCGCCCAGCGCAAACCGTCGTCGAATTTGTGCGGCAGCAGAGGGCTTCAGTCCGGGTGTAGGTGCTTCCGATGTCGTCATAGGCAAACAACCCAGGGTTCTATACTGGCATCGAACTGGCGCTTGACTCTAGCGCCATTAAACATAACAGGGGCAAATTATTGGCACACGATGATTAGTTTAAGAACATAACCAGGTTATTTTAAATCAATGTTAAGAAAACAATGCTGCGATCATCCCTATTGTACCGTGCTGTGCGCCGCTTCGCTTTATCACAATGCACCTGCAAACATGGGGATGCCTTTAGCCGCTTTCGCCAGCCCTGCTCCATCATAAAGGGCACTATGCCTCGCACAGTGCCCTCTGCCATGCTTCTAATCCTCAAACGGAATTTCCGGGAAGCCGCCCGCAAATGCCGTGTCAGGCCGTGGATAATCGCCCATCAGCGCCCGGCGCAGCGGCGTGGTACGCTCCAGAAAGGCCGGGTCAGTAAGCTCACGGTCACTGCGGCGCAGCCAGGGCGGGCTGTAAATAAAATGCATGTTGTAACGGTGATAATCCATGTTATTGGGCATGGGCGAATGCCACACACCATTATGAAACAGCAGCACTGTCCCGCGCTTGCAGCGGATAATGTGCTGGATGGGCGTGGCATAAATCTCCTTGCGCGCTTCTTTCGGCAGATCCACCGGGCTGCGATGGCTGCCAGGGATCATCATCATGTTCCCCATATAAAGCTCACTCTGGTCGGTCAGGTTATAGCTCGCGCGCAGTTGTACCAGCGGTGTGGGGTAAGCCAGATGCTTAAACTCATACGCGCCCGACCCATCCTGATGCCAGCCGACACTCTGACTGCCTGCGGGCTGTACCGTACACCATGCCGCTTGCAGCACAAATCGGTCACCATACAGCGCGCGCACTTTGGGCAGCACAGCAGGATGGTCAATCAGCCGTTCAATCGCGGGTTCGGTCTCAAAACCCTTGCCCAGTTGCAGCAGGCGTTCTTTAGGATGGCCTTCGTGCAAACGCGCAGCGGCCTCCAGCACTTCATCACATTCCGCCTCGGAAAGCACATCTTCGATCATGAGATAACCAAAGCTCTCAAAGACAAAACGTTCCATCTCGGTCATCGCGCCGGGCTGTGCAAGAGGGGTCAGCTCTCTGGGTTGTTGTACGTCTAGCATGAAAAGTCTCTTTCACTATAACGTTGGCCTGCCTGTAGTGTAACGACATTTGGCGGGCGCGGGGTAAACCAATCTGCGGTTGGATAAGCGCCCATCCCCGCCTATTTTAAAAACAACTGGATATTGCCACAATGCAGGCACTTCCGCGCGCGCAGTGGCTCCCCCATCCCAAAGCCGAAGCGCGAACTGATGGGCACATAATAGACACCCCCCTGGCTGCCGGGATGCCCCCACTCGTAATCCTCCTCACCACAAATGACACACGGTGAGTCTTTCGGGCTGTTGTTCAGTCCCCGCTTAGGTTTCTCGTGATGGGATGGTTCACTGCTCACGCTCTGTCCTTTGCATCATACATCTGCCAGATCACCACCAGTTTACCGGGGATGCTTTGCGCTGTCGATGACTGCGGCGCAGCGCACTGGCTATAATTTGTGCCTGCCCTCAACATGCTGCATAATCGGGCTGTATTCGCAACAAGGGGGCAGAGAGCTTATGCAAGTGCCATTTCAACTGGAACCCGGCGCGCTGATAGGCGGCGCGCAGCACTACCCCGGCGACGTGCCCTTCTATGGCGCGGCAGCCTATCATGCAGAGCAGGTCGGCGGCGGCCTCGCCTATGACATGCCGCTGGGCGCGCTGGCCGAAGCCCGTTACCTGACACTGGATATTTTGTGCGACGGGGTAGAAGCAGGAGTCTTCGCGCTGGAACTCCAGGAAGGGGCAGATGGCCCGCTGTTCCGTTACTTTTTCGCCGTGCTGCCACAGGCCTCGGCACGGCTGCGCCTGCCCCTGGAAGCAGTTCACCAGAATCGCTGGATGTACCCGCGTGAGGGCGCGCTGCTCAAGCCCCGTGTAGGCGGAGACCGGGTGAACCTCGCGCGGGTGGATCGTATGCGTGTGATCGTCAATATGAAGGGCGAAGCCCCCGTAATCTGGTACATGACCCCCGTGCTGGCAGCAGCAGACCAGCCACTGCTGCTGGAACAGTCACTTTTGACACAGGGCGCGCTGCTGGACGAACTCGGCCAGAGCAATCTGCACAATTGGCCGGGCAAAACAGTGACCAGTCAGGATGTCATCAATCACTTGCAGGATCAGCTTGCCGCCGCGCCGGATCAGCACTGGCCGGAGGGCTTTTCACGTTGGGGCGGCTGGCAGGCAAAACGCTTCGAGGCCAGCGGTTTTTTCCGCACCCACTGGGACGAAACCGCCGGGCGCTGGTGGCTGGTAGACCCGGAGGGCTGTGCCTTCTGGTCAGCCGGGCAGGATTGTGTGCGGGTGGATACGGATGCGAATTATACTGGCCTGGAGAACGCACTAAGCTGGCTTCCCGACGACGAAGACCCCATGAGCGCTGCCCTCACCACACGTGACCACGAAAAATATGTCAATTACCTCCAGGCCAACCTGATGCGCGCTTTTGGTGTGGAGGACTGGCACCCCCGTTGGGCGCAGATCACGCTGGCGGGGCTGCGCCGCGCCGGGTTTAACACCGTGGCCAACTGGTCAGAATGGGAGATCGCGCGCGCCGCGGGCTTCCCTTATGTGCGCCCGCTCGACATCCATCAGACAGCCCACGCGCCCACAATTTACCGTGAACTGCCCGACGTGTTCGACCCACAGTTCGAGGCCGACGCGGCAGAATTCGCCCAGCAGCTTCTGGAAACTCGTGAAGATCCCGCCCTGATGGGTTACTTCATGATGAACGAGCCGACCTGGGGCTTTGCTCAGGAAACCCCCGCCGAGGGGATGCTCTGGAATACCATCACCTGCGCCAGCCGTTATGCACTGGCCGACTTTTTGCGCGAGCGTTATGGCGATGACGACGGCCTGTCAGCAGCCTGGGACGCAGACATAAGCGGGGCGTTTATCGAAGAAGGTGAATGGCACATCCCGCTGAACGACACCGCCAGGGCAGACTTAGCCGATTTCAGCGCCATTTTAGTGGAGAAATATTTCGGCACCCTCAGCGCCGCCTGCAAGGCAGTAGACCCCAATCACCTCAACCTCGGCATTCGTTACCATACCGTGCCGCCGCAGTGGGCGGTGCAGGCCATGCGCAGCTTCGACGTGTTCAGCATCAACTGCTACCGTGATCGTGTCCCGGCGGATGACCTGAAGACCATTCACGACCTGCTTAACCTGCCGACACTGGTCGGCGAGTGGCACATGGGCGCGCTCGATGTCGGTCTGCCCGCCACCGGGGTCGGGCCGCGTGTGCGCGATCAGGCCGCGCGAGGACAGGCGTATCGTGTCTATCTGGAAAATGCGGCAGCGATCCCCTACTGCGTCGGGGTGCATCACTTCACCCATTATGACCAGTCCGGGCTGGGGCGCTTTGATGGCGAATGCTACAACATCGGCTTTTATGATGTGTGTAACCGCCCCTATACCCCACTGGTACAGGCCGCCCGCGAGTCGCACGAGCGGATGTACGCCGTCGCGACTGGTGAGGTCGAAGCCTATGAAGACGCACCGGAATACTTCCCGCGCTTCTTCTTTTAACTGATTTTAACTGAAGTAGCTCATGCCGGGCTTTGGGGGCTGAACGGCTCGCCCCTAGGCCCGGTATTTTCTCCCCTGTTCTTCATCATTCCCGCTCAAAAATGCGCCAGGTGGCTACCCTCACCCGGCTAAAATTGTTATATACTGTTGAGCTTTAGCCTGCTATTCATGCTTCATCAGGATTGA
>JBGSXK010000520.1:0-2308 GCA_041751455.1 Anaerolineae bacterium | reverse complement strand
ATTGGGCTGGATCTCAGCCGCCACATGCTCCGGCGAGCAGCCTATAAGCTGGAAGCCTATAAAGACCATGCGCCGCTGCTATGGTGTCCGGCAGAGACACTACCCTTTGCAGATAATACTTACGATGTGGTGACATGCTTGGAATCACTCGAATTCATGACACGCCCGCAGCTTGTCCTGCATGAATTGGTGCGGGTGCTGCGCCCTGGTGGGTTGCTGCTGATGAGCAATCGCATCAACACCCGCCTGATGCCTGGTAAAACCTGGACCAGGGAACAACTGACCGAAATCTTTGCGCAAATGGATATTGAAGAAGCGGAAGTCGAAGCATGGCAGGAAGACTATCATCAGGTGTGGGCGATCAAAGTCGGCGACTCCACCCCCACTGGCGCACGTCCGCTCGATGAGTTTCTATGTTGCCCACGATGTCGTAAGAGCCTGCTTCTGCGACAGACTTCGGCCTGGGTCTGCGAGGAATGTGGTGGTAAAGCCAGAATCGCGCCCGATGGGGTGATTGAACTCTCCCCCATGATTTAGGGGAACCTGCTCTCGCCGCAGAACCTTGCATGGCAACAGCCGTCTGCTACAATGCACTATACACTGGATATGCCACCCAAGCTAAGGACACACAGCCTTGATCGTTTTACCCAATGCACACGTGCATCTCATCACCCAGGCGATCACCGCGGCGCAAGCTGCCGGGGAGCTGCCCGCATTTGAAATCCCCCCTATCGAGATTAAACCGCCCAAACGCCAGGAACAGGGTGATTATGCGGCCTCGGTTGCGCTGCAACTGGCAAAGCCAGTCGGGCTGCCGCCGCTGGAAGTGGCGAACCGTATTGCGCGTTATTTACCGGAAGCAGAGTTTGTGTCCAGCATTGAGGTCGTACCACCAGGTTTCATTAACTTTCGTCTGGATGCCGACTGGCTGAAGAAACAGGTGGAAGGCATTATCAGCGAAGGTGAAAAACTCTTTCAGCTTGATCTGGGCCGCGGCAAACGGGCACAGGTCGAATTCGTCAGCGCCAATCCCACTGGCCCACTGCATATCGGTCGCAGCCGGGGAGCTATTGTCGGCGATACAATTGCCCGCCTGCTTGATGCCGCAGGTTACACTGTAGAGCGTGAGTATTACTTCAACAACGCTGGGACACAGATGCAGAACCTTGGCATCAGTATGCAGATGCGTTACCTCGAAGCGCTGAACATGCCCGTAAACCTGGAGGACATCCCCTATCGTGGTGAATATCTTAAGGACTTCGCATACGATCTGGTGTCTGAGCATGGTAATGCCTGGGCCGAGGAAGACTGGCAACCCTTCAAGGAATTTGCTGAAAAGAAGATGTTCGATATGATCCGTGCCACTCTGGAACGAATCAATATTCATCATGATGTCTTCTTTAACGAGAACAGCCTGTTCGATGGCGGTGCGCTCTGGCGCACACTTGAAGAGCTTGACCAGCGCGGTTATGTCTATAAAGCTGCTGAATGGGAAGGCGCAAGCGACGAGGAGAAAGCCAAAGCCTCTGGTAAAGACCCGGCCACCTGGTTCCGCTGCTCACAGTTTGGCATCGAGAAAGATCATGTGCTGGTCAGGGGCGACGGCACTCCTACTTACACCCTGCCAGACATTGCTTATCATGAGGATAAACTGGCACGTGGGTTCGACTTGGCCGTGAATATCCTCGGTGCGGATCATTTCGTGCAGCACCAGGTGGTGAGAGCAGGCATGAAAGCACTGGGGCAGGATGCCGAAAAAATCCGGGTCATTATCCTGCAATTTGTGCGTCTGCTGCGCGAGGGCCGGGAAGTGAAGATGAGTACGCGGCGCGGGGATTATGAAACACTGGATGATCTCATCGATCAGACCAGCCCGGATGCCGTGCGTTATATCCTGCTGGCGCGCAGCCCAGACTCACGTCTTGATTTCGATATGGGGCTGGCAGTAGCACAAAATAATGATAACCCAGTCTACTACATCCAGAATGCGCATGTGCGATGTGCGGGCATCTTTCGCCAGGCCGCAGAGGCTGGAGTCACCGATGACAATGCCGACCTGAGCCTGCTGGATGAAGATGAACTGGCTTTCCTGCGCAAAGCGCTGGAACTCGGCGATATTATCGAATACTCCACCCGCACCTTAGAACCGCACCGCATCGCGTTCTATGCACACGAACTGGCAAGCATCTTCCACCCGATTTATGACAATGTGCGGGTGCTGCACAGCGAAGTCTCACCCGAAGTGGCAAAGGCCCGCCTGCGCTTCTACCATGCTGCGCAGGTCACATTCAAGCGTGTATTAAGTCTG
>JBGSXK010000519.1:0-3296 GCA_041751455.1 Anaerolineae bacterium | reverse complement strand
TTTTAAGGCGATCACTGGCAAATTTATAGATGACCATCACCAGAGTGAACATGCCTAACACACGCCGCAGGATATCGTCGGGCAGTGCAGCCAGCAGCCAGACCCCCATAATAACTCCCAGAATGGCCGCTGGAAGCATTAAACGCACATAACGTATATCCCATATACCCCAGTATGCCCAAAGGGCAAAGGCATCGGCCAGGAGTAACAGGGGGAGTGTCAGGCTGACAGCCTGTGAGACAGGCATGACCAGACTGAGAATAGGTGTAGTAAGAGACACGGGCACAGGTCCACCCAGGCCACCTTTAGACAGACCAATTAAAAGTGTAGCAACCAGGATAATGATGATGAATTCAGGTGGCATAGGTTATCCGTTATTGAGTACACAAAAGCGCACAACAAGGGTTGTGCGCTGCGATTCACTATCTGTGTAATCAGCCTGTAGGTCGCGTCCAGGTAAGATGTTCGCGTACCTGTAAGTCGGTGTTGCGCAGGCGCATTGCCAGGTCGAGTGCCAGGTTGCGCATAAGGCGATAACCCAATTGGGGATAGGTGTCGCAGAGCAGGGTCAACTTATCGCGCGGGATAATCACAAGATGGGTGTCCTGCTGGGAGCAGCGTGCTCCGGCAGAGCGTAAACCTTCATCGACCAGCGAGACCTCGCCGAAGGACTGACCACGCCGCATGGTGGCAATGGTCTGGGCACCACCCACATTTTCTTTACCGAGCAGGGCAGGGTTAAGCTGAATCTCAACCTCACCGTTGGCAATAATGTAGAGTTCGTTCCCTGGAGTATTTTCCTCAAATACCATATCACCAGCCTGATAGTGTCTCTCTGAGCAGATTGAGGCGATGAGTTCGAGTTGTGTGTTGGTCAAATCGTAGAAAATGTCTGCTTGCTTTAGTATGGTAATGACAGACATTGCATTCTCCTATACTCGGATGGAATAAGACCGGATTTCTAAAAATTGTAACATAGGACTGGTCTGCGAGACCAGTTTAACAGATGCCAATAACATATTCTGCATGTAAGGCTAACGGGAGTCTAACTTGAAATTCTAAAATTATCTTTTATGATGCATCATGAGCCTTAGAGAGCTTGAAAAGGATAATCTGTTGACAGAGGATAAATCATTACGGGCTGTGCCTCTCCCTTATCGCACCTGGGGTAGTGAATTTGTGGACGAAAACACCATTGCGCAAATGGACACCGCCATGCGCTTACCCATTGCAGTAGGCGGAGCGCTGATGCCCGACGCACATGTGGGTTATGGATTGCCGATTGGCGGGGTGCTGGCAACCGAGGATACAGTGATCCCTTATGCAGTAGGTGTCGATATTGCCTGCCGTATGCGGCTCTCCATCTTTCCAGTGAAGCCACAGGTGATTGGGCAGAAAGTGGATCAGTTCAAGAAGGCACTGATGGAGCAAACTCGTTTTGGGATTGGCCGCCGGGGGGAATGGGCCAGCAAAGACCAGGTTGACCATGAAGTTCTTGAGGATACGGATTGGGAAGCAACAAAATACCTGAGTTCGCTGAAAGATACCGCTTTTCGCCAACTTGGTACCAGTGGTACAGGGAATCACTTTGTCGAGTGGGGCACTTTTACTTTAGAGGAGGCTGATAAGCAGTTAGAATTGGAAGCCGGGGAGTATCTGTCGCTGCTGTCACACAGTGGATCACGTGGGGTGGGTTATAAAATTGCTAATCATTATTCGCAGTTGGCAATGAAACTGCATCCTGATCTGGATAACAGTGTGCGCCACCTGGCCTGGCTTTCGCTGGCCAGCCAGGAGGGGGAGGAATACTGGCTGGCCATGGAACTGGCTGGGCGTTTTGCAGCCGCGAACCATTCTGTCATTCATCGCCGTGTGGCAAAAGCATTAGGACTAAAGCCTGCCGCAGGGGTGGAAAATCATCATAACTTCGCCTGGAAAGTGAAGCTGCCTGCACCGCCTGGTTTTGTGCAGGCGGAACGCGAAGTGATTCTCCATCGTAAAGGCGCGACCCCGGCAGATAAAGGGGTTTTGGGGGTGATCCCCGGCTCGATGGGTGATACTGGCTATGTGGTGCGAGGGCGTGGCGAAAGCCAATCATTGTATTCAGCAGCACACGGCGCGGGTCGCCAGATGGGACGCAAAGAGGCCCTGCGTTCTATTACCAAAACAGAACGCGATCGTTACCTTAAAGAGCGCAATATTACCCTGATCGGTGGTGGGTTGGATGAGTCGCCACAGGCCTATAAGCCTATTGACAAAGTGATGAGTGCGCAGGATGATCTGGTAGAGATTGTAGGGCGTTTTACGCCGCATCTCGTCCGTATGGCAGATGAGTAAAGCATGAACAAAGGGTGCCCATTTTTACTGGATTCCGGGAAATAGAAAACGTAAAAGGGGCATACCCAGGGCTTTTTTGCTATAATACTGAAGGATAACGGACTCCACTAGGATATAAAAAACTGTGTCCACATCACCAGCCAAGCGGCTTGTCGAATATCATATTGGGCGGTTGCAGGACAAAAATGCTGATGTACGCCTGAAATCCATCCATGAACTGGAACTGCTGGGTGACCCGGATGCACTGGAAGCGCTTCAGGACGTGTTTAAGAACGATCCTGAGCCAGAGGTGCGCAAGGCGGCGCAAGAGGCAGGACGCTCGATATTCCTCAAGCAGCGCCCTCAAAAAGCCTGAAAACGTAACAGGGGCAGGCTGTAAACACCTGCCCTGGCATATCTGTTATGCTATCCTGGTGGACAAAGCTCCGCCAATCTTTCCGCGATTTGCCCGGCGGTAGCCTCAAGTTCGGCCAGGCGACCACGCTCGCGCTCCACCACTGCTGCCGGGGCACGACTTACAAAACTCTCATTGGTGAGCATTCCTCGTGTTTTTTCAATCTGCTGCTGTAATTTCTCCTGCTCTTTGCTCAGGCGTTCACATTCTGCGGCAGTATCGACCAGTCCGGCTAATGGCAGGTACACGGTCACATCGCTCACCACCACTGAGGCAGACTCAGTAGGGGCTGAGGCGCCAGCAGGCAGTAATTCAATCTCTGCCACGTTGCACAAGCGGGCAAAGACATAACGATAACGGTCAAGAATCGCCTTGTGCGTTCCCGGAACAACTATCGCTGTGATGCGGCGGCCTGGGTCTACATTGTATTCCAGGCGGACAGTACGAATGCCACGTACCATCTCGATAAGCAGGGTCATGTCTGCTTCAGCCTCGCTGTCTATAAAGGCGTGATCTGCCTGCGGCCAGCGGGCCAGCATGAGTGTTTCTCCTTCGTGGGGGAGGT
>JBGSXK010000518.1:0-7339 GCA_041751455.1 Anaerolineae bacterium | reverse complement strand
AACGGAAGCGAGTCAGGATACAGCGCAATCCCCTGCCGAAAGCACATACTGCTCAATATGGATTTCCGCCCGCGCCACAGCCAGGCCGCAGGGCTGATACTTCTGCAGTAAAACCTGCCTGAACCGATCCAGAGAGACAGGCAGGCGAAATGGCTCATACACCAGCCAGATAGAGCCATACACCCCCAGCACATTCTCATTTTCCTGGGCAATCGTTTCCGGCAGCATCTCTCCCTGCCTCATATAGATGTGCGAGTCCATCTGAAGGCTGCGAAAGTAAAATTCGTTCATGGAGGGGAAAACAGGGCGTGGGCGACGCAGCGGTGACTCACTATCGGTAAAAATGATAGTGAAATCTCCCGGCTGTGTCAGCGGGCGCATTTCCTGCATGATGATCGGGTACGGCGGATAGCGATCTAAAAACTTGTTTCCTGTGCTTTTGAACACCTCAAAATCCGGACTCTGATTGGTGAGGAAGCCTGCAATCAGCCAGACAAGCAGAATGCCAGCCTGAAGCAGCGGCCAGCACCGCAGTTGCCAGATAGCCAGCCCGCCCAACAAAACCAGCAGCGGCCAGAACATAAGTAAATAACGGAAACGGGAAGGCGGCAGCACCGGGGATATCATGTTAAAAACGATCATCGCCAGCACCCCCAAAACCAACAGCACCCACACCAGCAGCGCCCCCCGCTGTCGCCTGTACAGGGCGTAACCGGCCAACCCAGCCGCGCCTATGCTGAGGATCGTCACCCCGTTGCCAAAAAGATAGCCGATCACGGATAGGATCGCGCCGGGTCCCAGCGCGACATCGCTTAAGTCCCACCGATCGCGCTCGCCGCGCAGCATCACCTCAACCCAGGGCAGGAACATCAGCACAGCAGCCGTCATCACGGCTGAAATCACCAGCCAGCGGCGATTCTTTGGCGCAAACAGCAGGTGATAAACCCCCAGCGCGCCCAGGATGAATCCCCCCAGATAATGGATGTACAGCACTGAGGCGGTGCTGATGAAAAGCGCCGCCCACTCCCACCCACGCGGGGAATGCTGCGGGTTCAACAGGCGCTGATAGCACCACAGCACACACATCAACACCAGCGGCAGCAGGGTATACATGCGGATATTATGAGTAAAGTCAATAAAAAAGAAACTGATGCACAGCAGTATGCCGGCATACAGCCCCGCCCAGGATGAGAACAGGTCTTTGCCCACGCGATACGTCATTGCCGCCGCCAGCAGCCCGAAAAATAACGCCAGGGAGCGTAGGGCCAACGGCTGCCAGCCCACTGCGCCAGCCCATGCGCCCAGCAGCACAAAATAGAACGGGCCGTGCGGTGAACTCAGTGTCCGCACGGATTCGATGGTCTGCAAGGGGGTGTAGGGGCCGGTTAACCCGCCCGCATGACCAACCGAAAGGAGTTCGCCATCGTAAAAGAGAGGATCCATATTCAGGCCACGTGCGCCCAACCACATCATGAACAAAAGCGCGGGCAGCATGAGCCACCAGGGCAAATCCCGTTTACGAGCTTGCATGTCTGTTCAGCCTGATCCTTGGATATATCTATTCTGTCTGACGCATGAACCAGCGGCGTTAACTGCCAGCGGGCGATTTCTCTGGCAGACGCTCGGCGATCAGTTCCGCCACGTCCTTGATCTCCGGCCCGCTGCCCAGGACGGACTGCGCGCTGGCGAACATCTGCATACAGAACGGGCAGCCCACCGCCAGCGTCTCCGCGCCAGTGGCAATCGCCTCTTCATAACGCTCGATATTGACCGCCTTCGCGCCGTGTTCTTCTTCCTTCCAGAACTGCGCGCCGCCCGCACCGCAGCAGAACGAGTTTTTGCCGTTGCGCGGCATCTCGATCACATCACGCGCCACCGTTTGCAGCACGTCGCGCGGCGCGTCGATCACATCATTGTGCCGCCCCAGGTAGCACGGGTCATGGAAGGTGACATTACTCAGGCGGCCAGGGCGCGCGCTGGCGGGCACACTCCCCGCATCAATCAGCTCCTCGATCAGTTCGGTATGATGCACCACTTCATACTGCCCGCCAAACTGGTGATATTCCTTGCCGATATTATGGAAGCAGTGCGGGCATGTCACCACAATGCGCGGCGGGTTAACCGTATTGAGCGTTTCGACATTGGCAGCGGCCATCTCCGAATAGAGAAATTCGTTCCCCGCGCGCCGTGCCACATCCCCCGTGCACTGTTCCTGCTCACCCAGCACGGCAAAATTCACCCCGGCATGATTCAGCACCTTGACCAGCGCGCGCGCCGTCAACTGGGCACGCGGGTCATAGCTGGCCGCACAGCCCACCCAGTACAGAATCTCAAAATTCGGGTTCTCGTCCACCGTCGGCACCGGGAAATCCAGCCCATTCGCCCAGCGGAAGCGGCTCTCGCTGTTGGCCCAGGGGTTGCTGGCAGCACTTTCCATCCCCCGGAAGGCCGTTTGCAGTTCCGCCGGGAAATCACTTTCCAGCATGACCTGATTACGCCGAATATCGAGGATGTCCAGCATCGGCTCGTTGCCCACCGGGCAGATATCAATACACGCGCCGCAGGCCGTACACGCCCACACTGCCGACTCGCTCAGCGCGCCGCCGATCAGCGGCTGGTAGGATTCCTCGCCCGCCGCCAGCCCACTCATCTGGTCTCTAATCAGGAAGCGTTTGTTGACTTCCATCGCAGACGGCGACAGCTCCTTGCCGGTGACATACGCCGGGCACACATCCTGGCAGCGGTTACACATGATGCAGGCGAAAGCGTCGAAAATCTGTGTTTTGCTCAGGTGTTCCAGCCGTGCCGCGCCGAACTGTTCCCTGTCCTCGTCCTCGAAATCCAGCGGTTCCATCTCGCCCATGGAAGTCCGTTCCGGGCGTGTAAGATAATTCAGCGGAGCCATAAACAGATGCGCGTGTTTGGTATAGGGGAAGTAAGGCGTAAACAGCAGAATGCCGCCCAGCGCCAGCCACCAGAACAGATGCCGCAGCAGTTGCAGCCCGTCCGCGCCCGTCCCGGCGAAGATGCCCGATACCAGCGTGGCGAAGGGCATGGCGATGTCCGGCCCGGTCTGCGCGATATGGACGGCCTCGCCCATAAAACGCGCTCCCACATGCAGCAGGATAAAAACAGCCACGATCATCGAGTCCGACAGGACAGCACCTTCTTTAACTTTCGGGTGCAGCAGGATGTTGTCGTGATACTGCAACTGCTTCTTGTTGGGCAGCACCAGCCGCCGCAGGATGAAATACACTACCCCCACCAGCACAGCGATGCTCAGCAGATCGGCGATCAGACGATAAGCGCTGTAAATCACGCCGCTGCCATCCAGAAACAGGTAATTGGGGATAAAGCCCTGAAGCACATCCCCCAGGTTAATCAGAAAATAAAATGTAAACCCCCACACCACACCCAGGTGCAGCAGGCTGGTGAGGCGGCGGGTTTTGAGGGTGGTGCGCTGGGTCACATAAATCACCAGCGCGTTCCACACACGGGCAGGCAGCTTGTTCCAGTGCAGCTCGCCCTCGCCCCGGTTGATAATCAGGTACATCTCGCGGAAGCCGCTGTAGGTCGCGCCCAGGGCAAGCAGCGCCAGCAGGATAAAAAGCATCTGTTCCACAGGGTGCAGCATAAGAAGTCCTTCGTCGTCAGTCTTTAAAAGAGGGTTTCTATTGAAGGTAGTGTACCATTGGCCCCAGGAAAGGCCAACTTCTCCCTTCATTTTTTCAAGAACATATGGTCTAATCACAGATGTAGCCACCGGAGGGGGAAACATGGCTGAACCGCTGAAGAATATGTTCTTTACCGAGGCATTTTTTAGTGATCTGGCAGCGGCCCTGACCGCAGTTTATCCACCCTTTGACGCGCAGGTATTTTTTACACGACTGTACGATGCCGGCTGGCCGGAACGTGAACTGAAAGCTCGAATGCGCCACGCCACCCTCACGCTCCACACGCTGCTGCCGGGGGATTACCGCGCCACGCTGGAAATCCTCAAATCGGCCTCTGTCCGGCTGTCACAGTACGGTTTTGACCGCATGATCTTTTCGGATTACGTCGCGCTCTATGGGTTGGAGGATTGGGAAGCCTCGCTGCCCGCGCTGGAATTTTTTACGCAGCAGGTCAGCGCAGAATTTGCCGTGCGACCCTTCATCACGCACGACCCGGCGCGTATGATGGCGCAGATGCAGCAGTGGGCACAGCACCAAAGCCCGCATGTGCGCCGCCTCGCTACCGAGGGCTGCCGTCCACGCCTGCCCTGGGCGCTGGCCGTGCCCTCACTCAAGGCGGATCCCTCCCCGATTCTGCCCATTCTGGAACAGCTCAGGAATGACCCTTCCGAGGATGTACGGCGCAGTGTCGCCAATAACCTCAACGATATTGCCAAAGACCATCCCCAGGTCGTGATCGATACCCTCCACGGCTGGCGCGAACATGAAACGGACACCCTGCCCGCGTTGATGCATCACGCGCTGCGCACCCTCGTCAAGCAGGGCAGTACAGACGCGCTGGCGCTGCTGGGTTATAGCAGCGAGGGCGCTTTTACCGTCACAAACCTCACCATCACACCCCAGGAAATCTCCATTGGCGGCGAACTGACGTTTTCGTTCATGCTGGTATCGCACAGCGATACCCCGCAGCATGTCATGGTCGATTATGTATTGTATCTGGCAGGCGCCCAGGGCAAGCCGCGCTCGAAGGTGTTTAAGCTGGCGAAAACACTGCTCCAACCCGGTGAGAGCCGGATATTCAGCAAACGTCACAGTTTCAGGCCCATCACGACGCGCAAATACTATCCCGGCGAACACGCAATCGCCGTGCAGGTGAATGGTATCCTGGGTGCGAAACAGGACTTTATGTTGATATAAACAGCTTAGGGGCGTAAGCTATAAAATAAAGGAGAGCGTCAGGGGTTTTACCCGGCCTTGCGGCGGTCTTCGATTAAACCCCGTGCTTCATCATCATTCCGGGCCAGGAAAACCCGTTCTCCCATTTTCGGGTTCAGGCGTTTAAACATGGCCGTCAGTGAGCGTACCAGCCCACTGGTGTGCGTCAGCACCACAAAATCACGCGAATCCATCATCTCAAAGGCGACTCGCGCATGGGGCAGAATATCCAGTGGCACCCGGCCGCTTTGCTCCAGGTTAAAGATGGCAGGGCAGATTGGCATTTCCACCACTGTGAGCCGCAGATTTTGTGAACGATGAGCCGATTCGTACCACTCATCAATTGTCCACTGCCCGATAAAATCCCAGCGAATAACAGTCTGATCTAAATTATCAAATTGGACTAGGATAGACATTAGGGTTCCTGTGTGTGTTAAATAAATACATACTGTCTGTATTGTATCGCAAAATACGCACACAAGTGTAATGAGTTTTGTAATAAAAAGTAATAAAGTGTGGAAACTTATAGGTTATTCCGTGAATAACTACAGGAAACTACACAAACAAAGGCCTGTTTATGCAGCGGCGGACGGCACGCGAAATCAGGGCAGGGTAATCACATCAATGCCAAATGGCAGGCGTGGCCCTACCAGCGGCACCACCAGCGAAAACGAATCGAAGTTGGCGACATACAGGCGGCCTTCCAGGTAATCAATATCACTTGCCCCCCTGAACGCCCCGGCGATATATTCCAGCGTACCAGCATCAGTCAGACGCACAACGCCATTCTGCGCAACAGCCGCCACATAAATACGGCCATCCGGCGCGACACTTACGCCATCCAGCCCCGGCACAAACTCGCGGCTGCCATGCTCATAAAGCGTTTCTGCGGTGCTGCTGTCCACAGTTACCCGGTAGATCGCGTTGGTGTTACTGTCGGTGACGATAATCGCGTTGTGCAGCGGGTCATAGGCCAGGCCGGTCAGCGCTTTACGCGGCGCATCCGCCACCTGTACAGGCCGCCACCATATCATCCCGCTGCTGCCATCCGGCGCGAAACGCCAGATTTCACTGCGCCCGCGATCCGTCACATAGACATTCCCCTGCGCGTCCACGGTGATGTCGTCCGGCAGCAGGAAGCCATCCTGGACATCACCTTCGGCGAAGACACTGATCGTGCCCTCGGATGTGACTCGTTTGACATCACCACCCATCGTAGTGGGGTCAGCATCCACCTGATCGACCACCAGCAGCGAACCATCCTGCGCAACCGCCAGCCCGGACACCGCACCGATCACCGCACGTGTATTAGGAATCTCGCGTATCCCCCCTGCCTGATCCAGCGACCAGATCGCACCGCTGGCATAACTGCCCGTATAAACCAGCCCATCAGGGGCAGCGGCCAGGCTGGCCGGGTAGGCATCGTCATCCGGCAGCGTGGCAAATTCACGCACATTCACGCCCTCCACCAGCGCTATACCCTGGCTGCGTTCGCCTGTATTGAACGTCACCAGAATCAGAAACGCCGTAATCCCCACCAGCCCCAGCACGACCCCGCCCGCCAGCAGGATAAAGATCAGGATGCGCTGCGGGCGTGGCAGGCGTTGGATGTTTTTAATCATTGGAAATTCCTACCGATGCTATGGATCACCAGAACAGAACGAGCCGCCCGCAGTGGGCGGAAAAGAGAGAAAATACCGAGAGGGACTATGCTGACAACAACCGCTGCAAACCAATCAGTGCCAGCAGCGCCACGCCCCAGACCGCATAACCGGCGGCCACAGTCGGCACCAGTTTCCAGCCTGCGCGCACAGCAAGCCAGACCACCGCCAAAAACAAAAGCGTCGGCAGGATGCCGATCAGCAGACCCTCAGCAAACTGCTCACGAGAGGCCTGATCGGTCTCATTTGCCGAAAACGCGATCCATAACGCCAGCGGGATATTAATAGGCATAGTGGCGGCGATGGCTGCGAAAGTCTTGTTATATTCACGCAGCAGCGCCACCGCGATAATCACAAGAATCGACACGATCACAGGCAGGATACGCGTCCAGGCAATTTGCATTGAAGTCCTCACCCATGTACATCAATCTCAGATAGATGGTTTACTTCATTTGAGCGTATTATCGATGAGCTTTTAGTACAGACAAACAGCCACCAGTATACCAAATAAACCTCTGGCGAGTGGTGCGCTTCATGGCTGTACCCTGTTGCAGAGCAAAATATCAAACCTCTCATTGGCCTTTGAGGTAAGATACAGGGGCGGGATAAAATAGACCCTGCACATCTATCGAAGGAGACATCATGAAATCCGATCTTGACCGCCTGATGGCGGAGCGTAACCTCGAAGCCTTAATCGTGGTAGGTGACGAGGAATACAACCCGGCGCGCGATTACCTGACCAACGGCGCGCAGGTTACAGGCGGGCAGGTGATTAAAAAACGCGGCGCG
>JBGSXK010000517.1:0-2503 GCA_041751455.1 Anaerolineae bacterium | reverse complement strand
GCTGGCTTTAATTCGTTCAGTCAGCACCCTGTGCTTCTACGACATTCAGGCCAAGCCCAAGAGCGACACCTTCGCCATAAGCAGGGTCTGCTTTGTAGAAGTGCCCAAGCTGCTTTTCCTGAATTCGGCGCGGCACCTCGCGCATTGAGTCGACAATATTATCAATCAAGCGCTGTCGTGCATCGGGAGTCATCAACCGGAAAAGATCACCCGGCTGTGTGTAATCATCATTGCCTTCGCGGTGGTTATAACGGGCACCATCCCCATCTACCGGGAAGGGCGGTTCGCCATAGGCAGGATTCTGCTGTGGCCCATTAAAGCTGTTCGGCTCGTAATTGGGGGCGCTGCCGCCATTGCCGTCATGACTCATGAAACCATCACGCTGGTAGTGATTCACGGCGGCTTGGGGTTTATTTACAGGCAGGCTCTCGAAGTTAACACCCAGGCGATAACGATGCGCGTCGGGATAGGACATGATGCGTGCCTGGAGCATCTTGTCTGGTGAGAAGCTGATGCCGGGTACGACGTTGGCCGGAGCAAAAGCAGCCTGCTCGATTTCTGCAAAAAAGTTTTCTGGATTGCGATTGAGTTCGATAATACCCACTTCAATCAGTGGGAAATCGCCATGCGGCCAGACCTTAGTGAGATCAAACGGGTTGAAGGGGAACGCCCGTGCCTGCTCATCTGTCATGATCTGGACGGATACCCGCCAGCGCGGATAATCGCCATTTTCGATGGCCAGAAACAAATCCTGGGTGGCATAGTCGGGGTTTTCGCCAGCCAGAACGACTGCTGTATCTGCCGCCAGGTTGCGAATACCCTGCATGGTTTTGATGTGGAATTTCACCCACACACGTTCATTCTTATCATTGATGAAGCTAAAGGTGTGGCTGCCAAAGCCATCCATGTGGCGGTAGCCGTCCGGGGTGCCGCGGTCGCTGAAGAGAATAGTAACCTGATGGAGCGATTCTGGTGAGAGCGACCAGAAATCCCACATCATGGTTGCGGATTTGAGATTAGTCTGCGGTACACGTTTCTGGGTATGAATAAAATCGGGAAACTTGAGTGGGTCACGAATGAAAAAGACCGGGGTATTGTTACCTACAAGATCCCAGTTGCCTTCCTCAGTGTAGAACTTCACAGCAAAGCCGCGGGGGTCGCGCGCGCTATCGGCAGAACCCTTTTCCCCACCTACTGTTGAAAAGCGGATGAGTAAATCAGTTTGTTTGCCGATAGCACTAAAGACTGCTGCTTTAGTGTAGTGAGAGATATCATTGGTGACAGTAAATGTCCCGTAAGCACCTGCGCCTTTGGCATGGACTACACGCTCTGGTATGCGCTCCCGGTTAAAGTGAGCCAGTTTCTCCAGTAAATGGAAATCCTGCATCAATACAGGGCCACGTGGGCCGGCTGTAATCGAGTTTTGATTGTCACTGACCGGATAGCCAGAAGCTGTTGTAAGAGTAGCTGGTTTTTTCGGGTTTTCGTTATCCATGTTGATCTCCAGAATGTATTACTTAACGGTTTAAATATGAGGAAACATCATCCGGATGACATTTATTAAATACATTTATTCACCGGATGTGATTGATGTTTGCTGCATATATTTAGTGTACCGGGGGCTATATGCCTTGTCTATAGCTATCGGATTACCATGGGGGATGGTGAGAAAACGGCCTTTACACCCTGGTTTCCATTTGGTATAAAGAAGTTAACCCTGCCGTGCGCGTGATGGCGCAAAAGGTTTTGAGCCAACACCCAAAACTGGGGCATTGTATTTCGTGAATGAGGCGGTAGGCTACGGCCAAGGTCAATTTTGCGGAGATTTGCCCACCTGCGAAAGCAGGTTCAAAACATCGCGGACACACGGCATGGCGGGTTCCTTTTTCAACTTAACAGCACACCACTAACGGTGTGCTGTTTTCGATTTTGCCGGGCTGGCGAATTATTGTGAGTAGCTTGCGCCGAAAACTTCCACCATCAGCGGCCCGATGCGCTCACGGTCTGGCACGAGGACTGCTTCACCACGTGAGGTGGAATAGGGGATGGTATAAAGCTCGTTAATAACTCCGGTTTGAATGTTCTCGGCGGGCACATCCTTGAGGTAAAGACCGAGTTGGATAGCCTGCTCGAAAGTAATACCTGTATAAATCCCTTCTTGCAGGCTGGACCAGATACTGGGTGACTGGATAATCAATTGTGGCAGGGTCTCTGCCGACAGAATTCTCTCGCGGACAGCCTGCATCACCATCTGCTGGCGCTGGGCACGCTGAAAGTCGTTATCCCCATGGCGGGTACGGGCATATTTGAGGGCTGTGCTGCCATCCAGCACTTGCTCACCAGCACGGATGTAGAAGGGGTCGTAGCCGAAGTTCATATCAGGATAAAAAGGGTCGTTGATGTTATAGGGGACGTCAAGTGTGATACCGCCAATAGCATCCACGAACCGGATGAAGGTGTTGAAGTCAATCGCCACATAATCATGCACACGGATACCCAGGTT
>JBGSXK010000516.1:0-3213 GCA_041751455.1 Anaerolineae bacterium | reverse complement strand
GTTGTCGCCCATCTGCTCAATCTCTTTGCTTATGGGCTGGTGAACGCAGAAGGTGCCATTTCAGAAGAGGATACACCCTCATTCGAAGACACCGTAGAAGGACTCGCCAGGCTGCTCGACCGGGGCTTAGCACCGGAGGGCGATGGCAACCGCGAAGCCGCCAAAGCACTTGTTCAGCAAATCTCGCTTGCCCTGCGTGAGCAGTGGCAGCAAAGACAGCATACGTAACAGAAGCAATCCTGTAAAAGGGGGAAGTACACCATGATTAATGTCCAGAATCTCACCTTCACCTATCCCGGTGGCAAGAACCAGGCGGTGAAAGGCCTCAACTTCAATGTACAGCCCGGAGAAGTCTTCGGCTTCCTGGGGCCGAGCGGTGCTGGCAAAAGCACGACGCAAAAAGTTCTGATCGGCCTGCTGAAAGGATATGTCGGACATATCCAGATCATGGGGCGCGAGCTGAACACGTGGGGGCACGATTATTACCAGCAGATCGGCGTGGGCTTCGAACTGCCCAACCATTATCTGAAGCTGACGGCCCTGGAGAACCTGAACTACTTCGAGTCGCTCTACAGCGGCGACACCGAGAACCCGCAAAAACTGCTGGAAATGGTGGGCCTGGGAGATGATGCCAATACACTGGTCGCGCAGTTCTCCAAAGGCATGAAGATGCGCCTTAATTTTGTGCGCGCCCTGCTCCATAAGCCAAAGCTACTGTTCCTGGACGAGCCGACATCAGGATTAGACCCGGTCAACAGCAAAATCGTCAAGGATGTCATCCGACAAAAGCAGGCCGAGGGGGTTACGGTCTTTCTGACCACCCATGATATGAATGTGGCCGATGAACTGAGCGACCGTGTCGCCTTTATCGTGGATGGCGAGATCAAGGCGCTCGATACACCCAAAACCCTTAAACTGAAATACGGGCGGCGCAACGTACAGGTTGAATATTTTAATGGCGGCAGCAATTTACAAAGCCGCGAGTTCGAGCTGGACGGGCTGGGCGAGGATAGTGAGTTTCTGCATCTCATACGCGATTACCGGGTAGAGACCATTCACACCCAGGAAACAAGCCTGGAGAACATCTTTATACAGGTCACAGGAAGGGAGCTGGCCTGATGACTGCCAGAATGATTTCGACGCTGCGGCTGGATGTCACTGTTCAGTGGCGCAACCGCTTCTATATTATCGGTATTGGCCTGTCACTGCTGATGGCGCTGGGACTGGCGCAATTCTTCCCGCGTGAGGCGATGGGCGGGCTGCTGCCCATGCTGTTCCTGTTCGCTATTGGCGGGACGACCATGTTGTATGTGGCGGGCCTGCTCATCTTCGAAAAAGACGAGCATACCCTGGAAGCGATTATCGTCACTCCGGTACGGGTCAGCGAATACCTGACATCTAAGATTATCACACTGACGTTCCTGGCTACGCTGGAGAGTATCGTGGTGGTCGCGCTCACCTATGGCCTGGCCGATCTCAACCTGGGACTGCTACTGGCGGGCCTTATCCTGATGGGGGTAATGCTCACGCTGCTTGGCATAATCCTGATCGTTCGTTATGACAGCATTACCGATTTTCTCATCCCGGTGGTGGGCTTGTCGCTGATCCTGCAGCTCCCCTCGCTGTATTTTGGTGGGCTTTCCGACACTCTGCTGTGGTTGATCGTGCCGACCAGCGCACCCACCATGCTGATGTGGGCGGCGTGGTTCCCGGTAGAAACCTGGAAGATCGTCTATGGGATAGTCTATTCGCTGGTCATCGTCGCCGTGCTCTATCGCTGGGCGCTGGCTGCCTTCCATAAGCATATTGTCCTGCGGGAAAGGAACTGAGCCATGACCCACTATGTTGCAACGCAAACAACGACGATCCATCGCCGACCGGGATTGGCCGCGACGCTCACCAACCTGCTGCGTAATGATGCGCGGCTCATCGGACGCAACTCGTTTCTCACTGGGCTGATCTTTGCCATCATTATTATGGCCACCCTGCTGCGCTTTGGCCTGCCTGCCCTGGCGGAGGCGGTGGCGGCCAACCCAGAAGTACCTTTCAGTGTGGCGGATCAGTTCCCCATGCTGATCGGGTACATTGCCATTTTCGTAGGGGCGATGGTGGGTGGAATGGTGGTTGGCTTTATCGTGCTGGATGAACGCGATGATAATACGATAAAGGCACTGCTGGTGACACCTCTGCCCCTGAACTACTACATCGCTTACCGCATATTTATCCCGATGCTGATTGCTTTTGGGGTCATCATCACCGAAGTGCTGATTATCAACCAGGCCGTCCCTCAACTCTGGCAGTTAGTGGTCATTGCGGCAGCAGGTTCACTGACCGCGCCGCTGGTCATGCTGTTCTTTGGCACTGTCGCCCAGAATAAGGTGCAGGGCTTTGCCATGAACAAGATCATCGGTACGCTGGGCATCGTGGTGATCGCCGCCTGGTTTGTCGAGCCACCGCTTCAGTACGTAATTGGGCTGTTCCCGCCCTACTGGTTTGTAAAGGGGTACTGGCTGGCTGTCGCCGGTGATGCGAACTGGCTGCTGGCACTGGGGATCGGGGTTCTCTACACCAGCGTGGTAATCCTGTTCTTCGTCCGGCGCTTCCATAAAGTCGCTTACCAGTAAATAGAGAGTACAGGGGTGCAATTATGCGCCCCTGTTGCACTTCCCCGCAAAGCGCAATTTTTCCCAGCACATCCCAGGTAATAGACGCTCTTATAGACGCAGGCTGAATTCTGGCTGTGTCCGGGGCCTTGTGTCCGAATCCTGTCCGTTTTCTGTCCGTACACACGTTCAGCTCCCTGCCTCACTCTGACATGCTGAAATCATCGTCAAAGTTGAGGAGTGGCTGTTATGAACGACCCACAACCCCCCACCATCCCGCCGGGCGGCGGACGGTAAGACGCAATACCATCAGGTATCGCAGGGGCTGTCTACCAGGGCAGCCCTTACGCTTTAGCTTCCTCGATGCTTTTATAAATCTCCGCTTGCAGCACTTCCCGCTTCGCCTCATCCTCCACTTTTTTGCTTTTCTTCAGCGCCTGATCATACCAGTAAAGGGCATCCTCGATATGCTGACGCTTAAACTCCAGAAATCCCATCGCATATAATGCATTCGCCCATTCATACCAGTTATCCAGTATCGCCCATTGTTCTAACGCGGTGTTGAGATGGTCATAGGCCGAATCAAATTTTTTCAGCCTGATCTGTGCCA
>JBGSXK010000515.1:0-7223 GCA_041751455.1 Anaerolineae bacterium | reverse complement strand
GGCAATGGGTCGGGCGGAAAAGGTGCAGGCATGAATCTGTCGGCGATAAGAAGGCTTGCCCGTCCTGAGCAAATCCGTGAACTGAGTTTACTGCTGCTGATTGTGCTGGTGGTGCTGTTCTTCAGCACGCAGATTACCGGTTATCTAAGTGCGCGCACCTTTAACCGGATCGCTACCGGTGTGGCGATTATCACTGTGGTGGCAGTGGGGCAAACGCTGGTGGTGCTTACTCGTAATATTGACCTGTCGGTAGGCTCCATTGTGGGCTTTACGGCTTATTTTATAGGTACACAATTTGTCAGTAATAACGATATCCCGCCGCTGGTAAGCGTGTTGATGGCGATGGGCGTGGGTGCGTTGATGGGGCTGGTGAATGGGGTGCTGGTTTCATTTGGACGGGTGCCAGCGATTATTGTGACGCTCGGTACACTGGCGATTTACCGGGGGATGCTGGTGGAATATTCCGGCGCGAGAACCGTTACTACAGCGCAGCTCCCCCGCTGGCTGGTGGATTTGCAGCGTGTGAATCTGTTTACGCTGGGTGAGCTGGATATTCGACTGGTGGTTGTGATTGCGCTGGTAGCCGTGCTGCTGTTCCAGCTTTTGCTGGCGTACCTGCCCTATGGTCGCCGTTTATATGCGATTGGGTCGAACCCGGAAGCGGCACGGATCGCTGGTCTGCCTGCGCGTCGCATTGTGACGATGGCTTATGTGTTATGTGGCGCGCTTTCGGGACTGGCGGGATTTATGTTCCTGGTACGCTTCGGCGATATTACAGTGGTGGCCGCGCAGGGGATGGAATTGCAGGTGGTGGCTGCTGTCGTGGTGGGCGGCGTGAATATCTTTGGTGGTTCTGGCTCGATGATTGGCGCTATGCTGGGGGCGGTGATGATTGGCACGCTGGAGCAAAGCCTCATCCGTCTTAATATCAGCCAGTTCTGGAAAGACGCTGTATTAGGGCTGTTTATTCTGCTGGCCGTGGCCAGCGACACTTTGATTTTGAACCGCTTACGTCGTTGGTGGGCACGCAGCGAAATGCGTTTAACCGCCGCTGCTGCGGAGCAGGATATGCAGGAGCAAGGGGAGAAGCCTTATGTCGTCAGGCCGTAGCTGGGAACGGTTGAAAAGCTGGGAAGGGCTGCTGCTGGCGATTTTGCTGGTGAGCATTGTGTATAATATTATCCAGTCTCCGGTCTATGTGGGCGCGGGCAATCTGGTAAATCTGTTTCAGCTTTCGGTTGAGAAGATTATTGTCGCGCTGGCGATGACCTTCATCATTATCAATGGCGAGATCGACCTGTCTGTAGCCTCCGTTATGGGCATGTCCGCCTGCATTCTGGCGAAGCTGTTTGAGCAGGGCGTACCCGTCCCGGCGGGCATCCTGATTGCTCTGGTGGCTGGTGCGCTGGCAGGCGCATTTAACGGTTTCTGGGTAGCTTTTATGGGGCTACCCTCACTGGCGGTCACATTAGCCGGGTTAATCGGTTATCGGGGTATCGCACGGATTTTGCTTGAAGATCGCTCTATTGGTAATTTCCCTGACTGGTTCGATAACCTGGGACAGCAGCCACTACTTGGCCCACTGCCCTTAGGGTTAGTGATCTTTATTGCCTTGTTTGCACTGGTAGTGATTGTGCTGCAATATTCTGCCCTTGGGCGTTATGTTTATGTGATCGGCAATAATAAAGAAGCCGCGCGGTTCTCTGGTGTGAAGGTGCGCCGGGTAAAGCTGATGCTGTTTATCATGTCGGGGTTGGTCGCCGCGTTAGCCGGGCTGCTGCTGGCGGCACGTCTGGGCGCGGTGCGTGGGAATACCGCCGAGGGCTTTGAACTGGATATTATTACTATGGTGTTGATGGGTGGTGTGAGCATCTTTGGTGGGACGGGGACGATGGTCGGCGTAGGACTTTCCATTTTGATTATCCTCAACCTGCGCAACGGCATGTCTCTTTCGAATGTAACAGGCAATACACAGACCTCCGTGATTGGCCTGCTGCTGATTTTATCTGTGCTTATCCCGAATCTGGCGCAGGAGGTACAACGCCTCTGGTCGCGCCGTCGTTTTAAATATCGTCCACCTTTAGAGGCGGGAAAGGAGGATTCTCCACAGACAACCTGATTGATGCCCTTATCTTGAAAGTAAATTAAACATTCAGGGAGAATTGAAGATGAAGAAACATTTACTGGTACTTCTCGTCCTGTTGATGGTGATGGTGATTACCGCATCAGCGGCCTTTGCCCAGGATGCGGTAGAAGCCACGCCCGGCGAAGAAGTCAACATGGTGCTGCTGCCCAAGTTCCTGGGCATTATCGTGTTTGATCAGGCGAACCAGGGTGCGCAGGAAGCCCATGCCGAACTTGAAAATCCGGGCACACTGACGTTTACCGGCCCGACAGCCGAAAACAGCGTCGCCGGGCAGATTGAAGTCGTGACTTCCGCAACCACACAGGGTGTGGATGCGATCATGATCTCCAATAATGCGGGTGATCAGATTGCTCCGGCAGCGGCAGCGGCGGTAGCGGCAGGGATCAAGGTTGTTACCTGGGACTCACCTATTCCTTCAGCCGAAGGCGAAGTCGTGTTTGTGGCCCAGGTGGACTTTGACGAAACTGGTAAGGTGCTGGCGGACATGTCGCTGAGCATTCTGGGTGAAGAAGGTGGTCAGTTTGCTATTCTCTCTGCCTCACCCGACGCGGCCAACCAGAACGCCTGGATTGCGGCGATGCAAGCCGTACTTGAATCTGACGAAGCCTATGCCAATCTGGAACTGACCGAGATTGTTTATGGTAATGACCAGTCTGAGGAAAGCTACAATCAGGCCCTTGGTTTGATTGACAAATATCCTGATCTGCGGCTGATTGTTGCTCCCACGAGTGTGGGCGCGCCTTCGGCAGCTAAAGCGCTTCAGGACGAGGGCCTGTGCGGTGAGGGGACAGATAACAGCGTTGTAGTGACAGGGTTGGCTGTGCCTTCGGAAATGCTGGCCTACACCGAAAATGGCTGCGCACCGGAATTCGCGCTGTGGAGCTTCATCGACCTGGGCTACCTGACCTACTATGTCTCCTACCTGCTGGCAACAGACGCAATTGAAGGCGTGGAAGGCGAGACTTTCGTGGCAGGGCGCATGGGCGAGTATACCATTGAGGCCGACCCGACCCGTGATGCTGGTCTGCGTGTGTTGATGGGGCCGTTCAGCGTGTATAACATCGATAACATCTACGATGATATTACAGATGAAGGTGAAATGGCTCCTGAAGAAACGCCGGAAGCCAGTAGTTAAAGGCTTTATCTGAGTGCTGTATGGGGTATCGGTATCGTTCCGGTACCCCGTATTTATTTACTGGCTGGCCAAACGATAGGAACGATTCAGGTGGATAAGCTGCTGCTGGGGATTGATGTCGGAACGACAGCGGCCAAAGCTGCGCTGTTTGGTGTGGAGGGCAGGCTGTATGCAGTCGGGCAGGCGGATTATCCGCTGCATCATGTCCACCCTGGATGGGTAGAGCAGCAGCCAGAGGACTGGTGGCGGGCTGTTTGCACGGCTGTCCAGCAGGCGCTGGCAGTGGTTCCTGGCGAATGTGCGGCACGAGTTGCCGGGGTCGCCGTGAGTGCCCAGGCACCTACGCTTATCGCGCTGGATCGCAGCGGAAAACCTGTACGTCCCGCGTTGATCTGGATGGACAGGCGGGCGGAAGCCGAAGCGGCACAGTTTGATGCACTTCTAGGAGAGGGTGAAACGTACCGGATTACAGGAAATCGCCCCGATGCGTTTTATGTTGCGCCTAAGCTGCTATGGCTGAAAACTCATGAGCCACATCTGCTGAAGCAGACGCACAAATTCCTCCAGATTACAGGATATATCAATTACCGTCTGACGGGACAGTTCAGCCTTGATCCTGTTCATGCCGGACTGCTGCAATTACGCGACTATGCCAGCGGGGAATGGTCGGTGGCGTTGTGTGATCTCTGCGGAGTAGAGCCGCTACAGTTCCCGGAAATAAAGCCAGGCCATCATATTATGGGCGAAGTTATCCATGAGGCAGCAGCGGCCACGGGGCTTTTGCCGGGTACACCAGTGATGGTTGGCACGGTGGATGGGGCGGCGGCCGCGCTGGAAGCAGGGGCTGTAGAAGTGGGCATGGCGGCTGAGATGACCGGGACTTCGACAGTGCTGTTGATGCCCAATGATGGTCGTGTGACTGAGGCGGCGTTTATTGCGATGCCCCATGCAGTGCCGGGGGTGCATCTGCTGCTGGGGGCGATGGTAGCTTCAGGCGCGAGCTTGCGCTGGTTTCGTGACCAGTTGGGATTGGCAGAAGTGCAGGCAGGTCGTCAGCTTCATATTGACCCTTTCGACCTGTTAACACAGCAGGCCGGGCAGGTAAGCGCGGGCAGCGAGGGTGTGCTTTTCCTGCCTTACATGATGGGAGAGCGCGCACCTATCTGGCATACACAGGCACGCGGCGTATTTTTTGGCCTGTCATTAGCGACCCGGAAGGCGGCACTGATCCGTGCGATTCTGGAAGGCACTGCTTTTGCGCTGCGGCATAATGTTGAGGTGGCGCGGCGGGCGGGAGTGCAGTTAAGCGAGATTCGCTCGGTGGGTGGGGGCAGCCGGAGTGCATTATGGAATCAGATCAAAGCTGATGTGGTTGGGGTGCCTGTGCTGCTGCCGCAGACTTCAGTCGGCGCGCCGTTTGGTGATGCGGTGCTGGTGGGTATGGGGTTAGGGATGTACCCTGATGTGAATCAGGCTTTGCGCGAAATGGTTACGGTGCAAAGCCGTTACGAGCCGGACGAAAAAAACGGCCAGTATTATAACGAGATTTACCCTTTGTTCAGGCGTATCTACGAGCATCTGCACGATGATTTCGACCTTGCCGCCGTGATTTATGGCCAGCAGGAGTAGGCGGAATGACATTCTCAAATGTGACAGGGGAGAGTACAGCCGGGCGGGTGGCGTTGGTCACGGGTGGGTCACGCGGCATTGGCCGAGCAGTTTGTCTGGCGCTGGCGGCACGTGGGGCCGCAGTCGCCGTGCACTACCGCACACAAGTGACCGCGGCGCAGGAGGTAATGACACAGATTATCGACGAAGGGGGCAAGGCCATCACTGTCAGCGCAGACATGGCTGATGCTGTAGCCACTGACACACTGGTGCAGCAGGTGAATGAACGGTTAGGCCAGGTTGATATTCTGGTGAACAATGCGGGGGGGATGACGGACAGTGCTGTGGTGGATATGCGTGATGAGGTGTGGGTGCAGGCGCTTACAGTTAATCTGACTTCCGCTTTTCGATGTGCGCGGGCTTGCATCCCGGCTATGCAGGCTCGTGGATGGGGGCGCATTATTAACATCTCGTCGCAGGCCGCTTACACCGGGTCGGCCAATCATGCCCATTATGCTGCGGCTAAGTCCGGCCTGCTGGGGCTGACATTTTCGCTAGCAAAGGAACTGGGCATGGCAGGTATTACGGTGAATATGGTCACACCGGGACGCATCGCCACTGATATGCTGCTGGAACGGATGCCGGGGCGTGAGGCAGAATGGCTAAAGCAGACTCCGTTAGGACGTATTGGCCGCCCGGAGGAAGTCGCCAGTGCTGTCGCTTTCCTGGCTTCTGAAGGTGCTGGCTACATTACAGGCGCAAACATCCATGTGAACGGTGGGTTAGTGATGGGCTAACTCTCTGTTTCCGCCGCAGGTTGCTCCAGGGTCACACCGAAACGCTGTTTGAGAATATACAGTGTTCGTGCAATCTCCTCTTTCTCTGCTTCAGATGTCCAGTGTAGTTCATCTGCCAGTAAGCGTGCCAGCTCTGTGACCAGTTCAAAACTGGTCTGCCCCAGGATGCCTATTAACGTGCGACGCAGCAGAATATCATCCACATGATGTGCATATTCCTTCTGTATCAGAAATTGAATTTCGCGCCGGGTATAAGCCGGGTGATACTGCAAGGGCTGGTCGCTGCCTGCACGGATATAAGCGGCGACAGCGTGAGCGCGGGTGCCGTAACGTTCCAGCAGGCGGGCAAGCTGCTCTGGGGGTAGGCTGGTCTGCTGGTGCAGGTTTATCAACCAGCGGCTTTTATCGCTTTCAGTATGAGGGAAATCCTGGCCACCGCCGATGGGCAGGTCACGTGAGTGGCGCACACGTGGCTTGCGGAGCGTTTGCAGAAGCTGGTCGGCCACCTGTTCGCCAAAGGCACGGAAAGTCGTCCATTTGCCACCTACCAGCGAATACACAGGAAAATCTCCCGCCGCGCTGGGAGGTGTGTAAACACAGCTATGGTCACGACTGATCTGCCCGGTAGTCATGGCCTTGCTGCGCGGCAGCGGGCGAACCCCGCAGAAGCGAAAAACGATATGGGAATGATCGATGTGGATATCGGGAAAAACAAGCCGGATCGACTCCAGGATATAATCGGCTTCATCCTGCTCACAAACCGCTGCATCGGGGTCGCTGGTGGGAAGGTCGGTTGAACCCGCGATTACCCTGTCATGGAACGGGTAGAAGATACAGATACGTCCATCGGTGTTTTCGTAATAGAGCATTTGATCGCGGGTGGCGGCCAGCAGTTCAGGATGATCCAGCACCAGATGCGAACCTTTCGTGCCGCCGATGAGGTAAGTTTCGTGCGCAAGGGCACGGTTGGTGAAATCAATCCATGCGCCAGTAGCGTTGACGACGATGCGTGGCCTAACCTTCAGGGTTGCGCCACTGATCTCATCGCGGAGGGTAATTTCGCCGCCAACAGCGCTTTCCACACGGATGTAATTGAGTGCCCTGGCCTGCGGCGAGAGCGCCTCGGCATCCAGTGCCAGTTCCAGGCACAGTCGTTCCGGGCAGGTGATGCTGGCATCATAATAGGTGGCAGTGCAGACAATATCGGGGTTAAGCTGTGGACGATCTGCCAGTGATTGCGCACGTGCGGTGAAACGATGGGTGGGGACAGCACGCGCCCGAAAAGTGAGTAAGTCGTAGAGCGAGAGGCCAATTCTGACCAGCAGCGCGCCCCGGTTGGCGGGTTGGGTAGGGATGCGAAGCAGCTTCTTTATCGCATGGAGCATGCCACCTGACCAGTTAAAGATAGGGATGGTGGTTGGCAGCGGCCTCACGTAATGCGGTGCGTTGTGCAGCAGGCGGTTGCGCTCTGCCAGGGCTTCTCGCACTAAGCGAAACTCACCATTTTCGAGGTAGCGTAGACCACCGTGAATGATCC
>JBGSXK010000514.1:0-4709 GCA_041751455.1 Anaerolineae bacterium | reverse complement strand
AGCCCTGCACCAGATAGCTGCGATAGACTGGCTTCGTACCAAGGCGAGTCGTGAGCGCTCCGCCCAGGCCAACAGAGGTCAACACCACCAGTGCCAGCAGCGCAATCACCTGACCCGGTGTGGTCAGCACCAGCACATGCCACAGGAGTACCAGCGCTACGTTTCCGACTGCGGTGATGATGAGTGGAGGCAGTGCCGCGCGAGTCACACGGCTAACCAGCAGATCACCAACGATCAATGCCAGCGTCACCCATCCCGCCAGTGCCGTACCCAGGAACAGCAGCGCCAGAACAAGGTAGAAAGGCAGAAGTACCAGCGCCAGCGGTGGTAAGGCTGAGAAGAGCAGGGCATAAGCAAAGGTCACGCCACCCAGCAGCAGCAGCACCATAAAGCCATTGACAGCCTGATTACGTGGGCGGGATCGGATTGCTTCTTCGATGTGGCTGACCTGCCGCGGGAAGACAACCACCGCCAGCACCGCAAGGCCAGATAACCCCAATGTCCCCAGCAGCGAGAAAAGCATCCCGCTGGTTACCACCGCCAGCGCACCGCTGTTGAGGTTGCGCAGCCCTTCCAGGGGTTCGAGGTTGGTTATGGCTGCACTTTCATCACAGGGACGCACAGGGGGCGCGTCAAGCCGCTGGTCAAGCATCGTCTCGGCACACACGAAAACACTGCCCGTAACCTGAGTGCCGGGTTTCAGCGTGACCTGTTCGCCACGGATATTTAATTCTCCCACAATTATGCCATCGATCACGGCATCACTCACCAGCAGCATCACATTACCGCTGATACGTGCGCCGGACAGCAGGGTAAACTGCTCACCCAACGCCGTCAGATCACCCGCCACCTGCCCGGCTACTGTCATCCGTTCACCAATCAGGGAAACGTCCCCGCCCACAGCGCTCTCTGCGTGCAGGTCGGTCTGCCCACCAATAACGACCAGATCACCCTGAATCCGCCGGTTGAGTTGGTAGCTCTGCCCGATGGAGATGTTGTCGGCATCGACCAGCGGGGAAGGCAGCGCCCACTGGCGCAGCAAATTCACCAGCACGATGAGGACCACAATCCCCAGCCCCAGCAGGGCTAAAGCCCGACGATTACGCATAATATGTCATACCTCAGTGTGCGCTTCAGGGCGTATCTGTCGCCCGGCTGCGCGGCGCAATACGCAGCAGCCAGAATAACGAAACAGGAATCAGCACCGCCATTACCAGCGGCACTTCAGGATTGGATGCCAGGAAAGTCTCCAACTGCTGCGCAAAAATTTCCAGTGCGCTGATACCCAGCGCCAGCAAGCCGACAATCTGTTTAATCAGCGTATTTAAAGCCGCTGCACTGCCGATGACACTCAAAATCAACCAGCCCAGCGCGATCAGCAGCGGCATCATGATCAGGGCCACCAGCGATAGACTGAGCGCCAGGGCCATACCGGAAAGCCGCGAAAGCTGCTGTGGCTTCACCAGATGGGCGATCTGTGTCATGATCTTGAACGCCAGTGTTTTAGGCGCTCGCTCGTGGGGAGCGTTGCGCAGCATATGATCTGCCCGCTTCAAACGGTCAAACACCTCGGCAGCACGTATGTCTTCATCCAGATGCGCGTGGAGTTCGGCCTCCGCCTCCGGGTTCAGTTGTTCGTCCAGCGCCTCTTGCATCAGGCGCTTCTGTCGTGGGTTGGCCATCACAAACTCTCCAATATCGGTTTAATGAGGCTGCCCGCCTGCCCCTGCGCGCTCAGCTTATCGGCGAGGGCCTGCCTTGCCCTGAACAGGCGGCTCTTGATCGCGCTCTCGGTGGTATCCAGGATGTCGGCAATCTCGACATATGAGTAGTCGTACCAGTAGCGCAGGATGACTGCCGCACGGTATTCGGTACTCAGTTCATTCAACAACGCCTGCATGGCCTGGCTGCGCTGATCACGGATGGTGGCCTCTTCCGGGTCTGGCTCATTACTGCTGAGCATGATGCTGCTGGGCAGTGGTTCGTCCAGCGACAGCCATTGCAGGCGGCGGCGGCGCAGCCGATCAATACAATGATTGGAGGCAATCGAGAGCAGCCAGGTCTTAAATGACCGCGCAGGATCGTAGCGCTCCAGGTTCATATATGCCCGGATGAACGCTTCCTGTGCTGCGTCCTCGGCCTCGGTGCGCTCACCCAGCATCCGGTAACACAGGTTGTACACCGCGTTCTGATACGTATTCACCAGTTCGGCAAAGGCATCCTGATCACCCTCCAGGGCAGCCTCCACCCACTGTAAAATAATCGGATCTGTTACAGACACGTCCTTCATTCCCCTGTGCGCCATACGTCCAGGCCGCACGGCTCTTACCTGCTTATACGCAGGCGTTTAGCGAAAGTTGCTTTAATCGGCCTCTGGCGGGACTTCTTCTTCATCGGGACCCAGCCCAATCATTGGAAAGTAGATGAACAGCAGACGATAACGCTGCTGGCCTTCATCGCCAGACTGCTCCTCATTCATCCTGCCCACCTCATCAATGATTTCTGTCAGACGACGGCTGATCTCCTGCGCCTGCTGCGGTGTAAGCCGCACATTCAACGAGGCCAGATTAGTCCGTAAGAGCTGCTCATCTGCTTCCAGCTCGTCATCAAGTGTGACCAGCCCGGCGCGGAATGCCGCCAGCATCGTCTGTTTGGTTTCCTCAAAAATGCCGTCCAGGATCATGGTGACGTTGCTTTCATGGTCAGTCACGCCCGGAGAGAGCAGGTCTCTGGCCGGCATATAAGACCGGGCTGCCGCGAGGTAAATCTTCTCGATAATGCCGGAAACGACTCTTGTTTCCACCACGCGAATCAGGCCATGTTCTTCCAGCATGTTGACATGGTAGTAGAGCTTATTGGGAGGAATGCCCAGCCCCTTTGAGATTTGCTTGACAGTATGCGGATTTTCACCCATTGATTGGAGGATGCGCAGGCGCAGTGGGTCGGTCAGCACCTTGAGCGTTTCCAGGTTATCGATGACGAGTTTTTCATCGATATGCAGCTTGTCTTGGGTTACCTGAGTATCAGTCATAGAATTTACTACCTGTAGGCTGAATGCTTCTTACCCTCAATAATAACGCTGCTGGCGGGGTTTTGCCTCGGTCAAAAGCCAATGTTCCGGCAAAGCGTGGAATAGAGTATGATGAAATTTAGCGGCAAAGCGCCGGCTCATCCACAAGCTGATGGACAATGATTACCCGAAAGCACAGCGTCGAATGCGCACTTCTGAACGCCTGAACCTTCTGTTTGTGACCAGCTATGCTGACCTGGGTGGCGGCGAGACTGCGCTTGTCACGCTGGCGCAAAATCTGGACCCGGCACGTTATATGCCGCATTTACTTGTCCCGCGAGAAGGTCAGCTCAGCCAGCGCTGGCGCGTCCTCGGCTGGCCTGTACATATTACGCCCTGGCGCGCGGCCAATACCTGCTTCGTACCGGCTTTATGGGCGCGTCTGCCTGTGACACATCAAATGCAAACGATTATCCGCGAAAATCATATCCACGCTGTGCATAGCGAGTATCACGCGCTGCCTTTCGCGCTGCCGGCGGCAGCCCGCACCGGAGTGCCGCTGCTGTGGACGTGTATGGGCTGGTGGTTTCGGCCCAAATTCTGGCAGCGCGGCTTCTTTCAGCGTCCTGCGGCGACATTTGCCCATTCACAGGCTATCAAAGATGGTTTCCTCGGTCAACCACCTTTCATGCCGCCGGAGCGCATCGAGGTGCTGTATCCAGGGGTTGATACGGGACGGTTTCATCCTGATGTCGATGGTATCAAAGTCCGTTTTGAAGCCAATATCCCGCAGAATGCGCCTGTGGTTGCCATGATCGCTCGTTTTCAGTCCGTGAAAGGCCATGAGGTCTTTCAGGCGATGGCGAAACAGGTGGCGCTGCAAATCCCGGCGGCACGTTTTATCGTTGCCGGGGAGAACACTCAAAGCGAGGCTGATAATGTGTATAAGGAAGGTATTTTGCAGTCCGCACAGGCTTCATCCCTTTTGCGTAACCGGCTGACGTATCTTGGTTTTCGGGAGGATGTCGAGCGGGTGATTGCTGCTGCGGATGTGGTAGTGTGCGCCTCGCACTTCGAGGGTTATGGCGTGGCGTTGATCGAGGCGATGGCATGCAGTAAGCCGGTCGTCAGCACCTATCGTGGCGGCCCGGCTGAGACCCTTCTTGAAGGTGAAACCGGCTGCCTAGTGCCACCGGGTGATCCAGCAGCGCTGGCGAGCCGTATCATTGAGCTGCTGCATGATCCCGACCTGCGCGCGCGCATGGGCGCTGCCGGGCGGGAGCGCGTGCTGCGTTTGTTCTCTGCCCAATCCAATGGCGCACAGTTCACCCACATGCTGGAACGGGTGCTAACCTCATAGATACTACGTTATAATCTGGTTTGCAGTCGTTTGTTGGGAGTGCAAATACACAGATGGACGATTACATCTCCGCCAGTGAAATTAACAAATTTTTCTACTGCCAGCGCGCATGGTGGTATCGTTTACAGGGGGTGGAAAGCGCCTATCAGACCCGGCTGGAAGAGGGGATTACACAGCACCAGCAGATCGGCCATCAGTTGCAGAGTACCGAGCGCCTGAAACGGTTTGCATGGTGGCTGCTGGCTGCCGGGCTGATATTACTCCTGCTGCTGATCTTCACACAGGTGATGAGAGGCGGCTGAAATGGAAAACGGCTTTATACTGATGGCACTGCTGCTG
>JBGSXK010000513.1:0-7603 GCA_041751455.1 Anaerolineae bacterium | reverse complement strand
ACGGTGGTGGCTGCCCTCTCGACCGAGAGCGCGTCGATCATGGCCGCAGGAGTGACCGGCGGGACGATCACACGCAGCGGCCCTTCGCCCTGGCTGGCGGTCGGACTGGTGGTGCAGGTGGGTATTCTGTTCATCGCGGGCATAGAGTATCTGCGGCGCAACCGCCGGGGAAAGCGTTAAACGCATGTGGCGTTATGTGCGCGCTTTCTTCATCGCGCTGCGCATGACCCTGCGTGGTGAGACCGTCACCCCCGCCCCATCTCATCCACAGTTTTCCACATGGGCACAGGAAGGGGCACAGCGGGTGGCCGCGGTCTATACTGCTGCGGAGCAGGAACGGCTGGACAGCGCTGCCCGGCAGGCGATTAAAGTTCGTGTGGATGGACGTGATACCAGTGTTGAGGTTATCCTGGGGACGCTCCAGCATCACATGACTGTGGAGTACCCTTACCTGATCCGGCACCACGCCCCCAATCACCTGACCGCAATCCAGGCCAATAACCTGAATGACCAATATCGTGTGGAGTGTTTGCAGCGCGCGCCGCAACTTCAATCTGGCAGGATGCAAGACGCGCTGGCCGCCCTCAAAGCCCATCTGGACGCAGTGCCTTCCATTGATAACCCGCCCAACCTGTAAAAAAGTTGTGAAGAAAATATAAATTTATTCTAAATCTATTGACAGACAATTAAATTCTGTGATAAATTAACACTGTACTGCCAATGCAGACAACATTATCCAAAATCATCTCATTTGAGGAGCCATTATCATGCTGTACATGCCACGTGAAGAAGGTCAGGGTCTGGTCGAGTACGCGCTCATTCTGGTGCTGGTCGCCGTTGTGGTGATCGTCATTCTGGCGCTGCTGGGGCCGGCCATCGGCAACATCTTCTCCAACATCGTCAACGCTCTCTAATTATCCACCGCGTTTATTCGTAAAACAGCCATCCAATCGGGTGGCTGTTTTCATTTACGAATTTCGTAAGTGTTCGTAATTTGTTAAGAATACTACACTTCTCACTTCATAAAATTGACTAAAAGTTATTTTGGCTCTACCGTTAAATTATCTGTGAATGCAGACATAATCATTATTCAATCTCTATTATTCAAGGAGTCATTATCATGCTGTACATGCCACGGGAGGAAGGCCAGGGCCTGGTCGAGTATGCGCTCATTCTGGCGCTGGTCGCGCTGGTAGTAATCGTTATTCTGGCGCTGCTGGGGCCGACAATCGGCAACGTCTTCTCCAATATCATCAGCCTTCTCTAACTACCTCGCCTTTTATTATCCGGCAAAAGACGACCTTATCGGTCGTCTTTTCAATTTACGCCTTGTCCCTGTCATTCATGCCCCTCATTTATCGTGCCTGCTGCGACGCGTGACTCTTGGCCTGTTAATCAAGCGCGCGGCAGACGCTGTAAATCTCCTGCTGAAAACTATCTTGCTCGAAATTCACAAATGCCTGACGGTCATCCACCGCCACCACACTCAACTGCGTGTGCCAGAGTGCTTTGAGTGGGCAGGCACGGGAGAACCCAAAGACAAGCTCGTTAATCTCATAGACGGCTGAATAACTGATGCGGCGTTCTACTCCTCTGTAACCAATGGTCAACTGCTTTTGTGGAGGGCCGAGCCACAGCCACAGATCGCCCAGAGTCACATGCGTGGCAAAGGTGAAATCGCGCACAGTGTTATTGTTGTTCAGGCGCAGATGGCCGGGCTTCAGCGAGCTGTCAATCAAGGGCATATCGGCATCGCGCCAGCGCCAGCTTATAAACTGCGGATTTTGCACGAGGCCGCCAAAGTGATATTCTGCATCCATGACCCAGTTATGCATGTTGAGGATTCTTAAGGCGCGTGGGATCGAGGTTTCGCCGGGGCGGATGCCGAGCAAACAGGGTTCGGCACAACCTTCTGGCGGCAGAAACAGGGTGCGCAGCAGACTGTCATCATAGGGGCGGGCGCGAATCAACATCAGGGGGATGATGACCGCAGCGGTAATGACAGCGGCCAGCTTGAGGTAAAGATGAACCATAACCTTTTACACCTCCGCACTCATCGGGTTGATGCTCTCAACAGCCCCGCATATGGCGTAGCCCTGTCACCAGATTATGCATTTCATGGCCAAAACTCATCAATTGACCGGGTGTGCCCGCGTCATTGACGATGCCCATCTCAATACGCACCTGCTCGTGATAAAGTGCCAGTGGGCGAAAAGGGCATTTGACGGGCAGCAGCCGCGCCTGAAAACGCAGATCACCATAAACGGCCTTGTAATATACATAAGTTGCCTTTGTGCGGTGATCCGCCGCGACATAACTGCGATTCGGATTGCCATATACCAGCAGCAGCTCTCCATAAGGCAGGTCGGTAGTGATATATATCGAAGCCACCAGCGGTAGATCGTATGCTGAAAAAGTGGAGAAATAACCCCTGGAGTGCAGGGGAATGCGGGCAGGCTGCTCCCCGCTCCATGTCCAGCTCACGGTGCTGCCTTGCGTCACAGTGGCGACCCATTCGTGCGCCTTCAGAAGAGCGATAGCCTCTTCGGCGCGTGTCGCGCCGGGCACAATGCCCATAAAGCAAGGCGCATAACAGCCTTCGGGTGGTGTGAGGACAGCCCTGAGCGTATCCTCATCAAATGGCTGGGCGCGGATGAGCAGGACAGGCAGCAGCAGGAGCGCGCACAGGCCAAAGCCCAGCCATCTGTAAACATGCGCAATCACCGCCGGGCCTCACATACCCGCTGCCGCACAGCGGTCATATCATAATCGGCGGTGCTGCTGCCCCCTTCACTGGCACCTTCCACCATAAAAACCTCGGCCTGTGCCTGCCAGAAACCGCCGCAGTCGGACGCAGTATTGATGCCAAAGCCAGGATAATTTGCATGGTGAAAGGGCGGATTCATATTCCCGGTGAGGGGCTGCCCAAACGCCAGCCAGATTTCGGCAAATGGCACATCAGTGCGCAGCTTGAGCTGGGTCACAATATTATCGCGAAGATCGATCACACCCGCGCTGCCCAATGCCTGGGGCTGCTGCCCGTTCCAGTCCCACGTCATATTGCGCACCTGCCCGCCTGTGTCGCGGTAGACCGTCGTCATCGCCACCCAGGGGTGCCTGTTGAGCAGCGCCCGCGCGTCATCGAGTGTGGTTTCGCCAGGGCGAATACCCAGGAAACAGGGCATGGCACAACCCACAGTTGGCATAAACAAGGCGCGTGTGGGGCCAAAGTCATAGGGATGGGCAGGAATCACCACGACCAACAGGCTAAAAATCGTGGTAAGTACCAGGGCAGTTTTGAAAAACGTCTGGGGCATAAAGACTGACTCATCCGGTTACTGTCTTCTATTTTAACGCGAAGTGGCTGCGCTTCGATAGCGCCCGGGATTTGCCTGGGGGATATTAAACTTATCGCCTGAGCTCTGAGATGGGCGACTGCACAGCAGATTTCACAAACATGCTTCACGCCGCTATAATTGTTAACAGCATTAACTTTTCATATCCTGCACTCATTTTCCTGCTTGACACAAAGCAGTGAACAATGTAAACTGTTAACATTATTCACTATAGTAACTGATGTAAACCAATATGGCTATGACCCGCCGCGAGAGACAACGTGAGGCCACAATTGCGGAAATCAAATCGGTGGCCCGACAGCAGATGGCACAGTATGGCACGGCTGGCCTCTCTATCCGCGCGATTGCGGGAGCGATGGGGCTGACCCCTCCCGCCCTCTATCGCTACTTCGATAATTTAAATGAGCTGATTACGCAATTAATCGTGGAAAACTTCAATGCGCTGGCTGATGCATTGGCCGTCGCACGTGATGAGAGCGCCGGGCAAGGTGGCAGTTCAGGCGTACAGATGATGGCTGCGCTGCTGGCTTACCGCCGCTGGGCACTGCTGCATCCAGTGGATTTCCAGTTGATCTATGGCAATCCCATTCCCGGTTACGAAGCGCCACGTGAAGTCACTGTCGCCCCGGCCAGCCGCACCCTGCGCATCTTCACCGAACTGTGTGTGGCCATGCTCGCCAGTGGCGAAATTAGGCCCACAGGCCGTTATGCCCGCATCCCACCAGAGCTGGAAGCGACACTGCAAGACTCACTGAAGTACGCGCAGGCACCAGAGGAACATACGCTGGCATTATACTTTGGGGTAATCGGCTGGCCGCGTATTCATGGCATTATTATGCTGGAGCTATTCGGGCATATCGGGCCAATCGTGGGCGATCTGGATGTTTTCTACCGCATCCAGGTAGAAAACCTGATGCACGACCTGGGCTATCGGACCTGAGCCGCTAACCACCATCCACACCCTGAATCAAGCAACTCCCTGTGAAATACACAGGGGCTTATTCAAGCAGCCCTGATCATGATCATTGTTCTTTCACAACAGCTACACACTTACAAATAGAAGTGCAGAGTCATAAGGATATTGAGGCGGACTTAAAACCCGCCTCACAGCCAAGACAACCCGACAAAAAGGATCAAACGAATGGACACTGACATACACGAACTGCATGTTATTTTTGGGACTGGCCCGGTGGGTATGGCGACGATGGAAGAACTCAACCGCCGGGGTAAGCGCGTTCGCATGGTCAACCGCAGCGGTAAGGCTGTTGTGCCTGCCGGGGTGGAGCTGATGGCCGGGGACGTAAACGACATGACTTTCACCCGTACCGCGACCCACGGCGCGACGGTCGTCTACAGCGCGGTCAACCCTCCCTATACGCAGTGGCTGGAACTGTTTCCCGGCCTGCAAGCAGCGGTACTGGAAGGCACGGCGACCAGTGGCGCGAAGCTGGTGGTGATGGACAATGTCTATATGTACGGTCAGACACACGGCAAGCCGATGACCGAGGACATGCCACACAACGCCCACACACGCAAAGGCAGGCTGCGCGCGCAGATGGCTCGTGATCTGATGGCGGCACACGAAGGCGGCAAAGTAAGGGTGGCCGTGGCGCGTGCATCGGACTTCGTGGGGCCGCGTGTACTGGATAGCGCGATGGGAAGCCGGGTATTCCCGCAGGTATTGTCCGGGAAAACCGTGCAGATCCTCGGCGACCCGGATATGCTGCACACCTATACTTATATGCCAGACATCGGCAAGGCGCTGGCCATTCTGGGTGAGCGGGAAGAAGCACTGGGGCAGGTGTGGCATGTACCCAGCGCGGAGACTGTGACAACACGCCGCTTTGTCGAGATGATCGGCGAAGAAGTGGGTCAGCCTGTGAAAATCTCAAAAGTGCCGAAGCTCATCCTCAAGGCACTGGCGCTATTCATGCCCCTCATGCGCGAGGTGGAGGAGATGGTCTACCAGTTTGAAGCGCCATTCATACTGGATCACAGCAAGTTTGTGCGCGCTTTTGGCAACCATGCGACTCCACTGACCGATGTTATTCGTGAAACGGCAGCGTGGTATCGCGCCAACCCGGCATCAAAGTAATCCCACCCCCGGCAGGGCGGATTTCGCCATCCGCCCTGGCTCGTTCAGGAACTGGCCCACCTGCCAGGCGAACACCTCGGCGGCTTCGAGCTGCGGCATATGACCACAGTCTGCAATCGGTGAAAGTACCGCGCCGGGGACAGCGTTTTTGATGCGCTCGGCTTCCTCTAGTGTGGCAATTTTATCCTCCGCACCCCACAGCAGCAGCGTGGGCAGCAAGGGCTTACGTTTTTCGGGGATCGGTTCGCTGGCCCACAGGCGCATCATACGGGCAAAACCGGGAATGCTCGCCTGGACCTGTGTGGTGAATTCATCCGACAATACCTCGCGCTCATGGATCATATGCCCCAATTCCGCCGGGGTCAGCGTAGAACGTGCCAGCAGATAAAACAGGGTGCTGCCGACCAGGGGCGTGCGTGCCACCAGGCGCAGCATGGGGGGGATATTGGGGATGGAACCCCCGTTCACCAGCACCAGTGCCGGGACATACAAGGGATAAGCCGCGCTGAACAACCGCGCCAGCAGCCCGCCGAAATCATTGCCCACCAGCGCCATCTGCTCCAGCCCCAGGTGATCGATAAACGCTTTGATCCAGTCCAGGAGACTCTCTACCGAAAGCTGGTTAAGCGGCGTACTGCCGCCGAAACCCGGTAAATCTGGCGCAATCACCCGAAAGCCCTCGCCCAGCAGCGGCATACACGGCACCCAGTGCAGCCGGGCATCCCCCATACCGCCGTGCAGCAGCAGTACCGCGCGCGTCTGCGTTTCGCCTTCTTCCCAATAATGCACCGTGTACCCGTTGATGGTTGTGGTTTTCTCTTGCAGTGCCATTACGTCTCTTTCTCAGGTATCAGCAGTCTGGTATGAGGCATCTCATACGATGATTTAGTAACTACAGATAAGCAAAACAAAAAAGCTGACACCGGACAGCTCATCCTTAAACAAACTCATGCTTTATCAGCCAGTCGCGCAGTTGGTTTTCACTTGGCTCGGTAATCATCACGCCGCGGTCAATCCCGCGTGGGCTGGTTCCCCTGACAAGCGGGGCTGGCTCTTCCACAGGCAGCAGCCCGCCGTTTTCGGCCACGATCAAGGTGGGCACGGCCAGGAAACCTGTCCAGTCCAGTACGAGCGCTCTGGCCTCTGCATCCTGATCGATGAAAACTTCACGATAAGCCAGGTTATATCTCTGCAATACTCGCCGAGCTGTCGCCACCATTGGGCAGCCCAGGGCGCGCGCATACATGACCAGTTCTTTTGCCACAACTTTTCCCCGATTCTAAAGCGGGTTTGCAAAATGCACGACCCGCACCCTAGTCCTGTTTACTCTTCTGGCACTGCCGTGGCTTCCGGTCGGTTTGGGTCCAAAAAGCACAGAATACCCTCGGTAATACCCTGAGCCATCAGGTCTGGCTGTTCGGTCAGCAGCGCACGGTCTGCCAGCATAAAACCAAGTTCGATAATGGTGGCCGGGGTCATGGGGTGAATCTCGCGGAAGGTATGATAATCGGTCATATCCACCGTCACCCCTTCACGCCGCTGCAACCCTGTGAGCTGCTGGTAATGCCGCGCCACACATTCCACCAGCACGTCATCATCGCCACGTGCGGACACACGGGCCGCTGCCGCCGCAATCAGATAACCGGAAACGACTTCCCCTCCCGGCCACTGCTGGCAGGTATTCGCATGAATAGAGACGAGCGCCGATGCTTCATAATTATCCAGACGTGAGTCAAATTCCTCCAGCAATTCCACCGAGTAGCCCAGGTTGCGCAGATTGCTCACCACGCGCCGCGCGACTTCAAAGTTGATCGAGGCTTCGGTCAGTCCGTCCGGGCAAACCGCGCCGGGGTCGCCCTCTGGCCCACGATGCCCGGAAACCACCCCAATGCGCCGGAACCAGTTGGGTGTGGGCAGCCCGGTAGGCTCTGGCGTGGCCTGGCTGGTCGCCTGGGCGACGATTAACTCACTGCGCACCTCACTGGTGATAAACTCCGCCGGAGTCCACCAGGTAAAAATGGTCGCCATCAACCCCGCGGCGGCCACCACGACAATCAGCGAACGCACGAACCCCCCCACCAGACTCACAGCATTCCGGCGGCGGCGTGCCTTACGTCGTTTGACCCGGCGGATGCGCTCGGCCTCCATCGAG
>JBGSXK010000512.1:0-11860 GCA_041751455.1 Anaerolineae bacterium | reverse complement strand
TGATATGGCCGAATTTGATGCGGCGGTTGCGGGACTGGTCTTAAATTTTGTACCCTCAGCAGAGGACGTGGTACGCGGCATGAAGGAAGCGGTCAGGCAGGATGGCGTGGTTGCTGCCTATGTGTGGGATTATGGCGACCGCATGGAAATGATGCGACATTTCTGGAATGCTGCCATAGCGGTTGATCCTTCAGCGAAGGCGTTTGACGCGGGTACGCAATTCGCAATCTGTGACCCGAATAACTTGCAGTCTCTGTTTATGACTGTCGGCTTAAGGGATGTTGAAGTTATCCCGATTGATATTCAAACGCCATTTTCGGATTTTGATGATTTCTGGCTGCCTTTTCTGGGCGCACAGGGGTCCATCTCAAAGTATTGGCACACACTGGATGAAGACCGTCGAAGCGCGATCCAGCAGCAGCTTCGCCAGCAGTTGCCCTTTAACGCTGACAATACCATCCATTTAACAGCCAGGGCCTGGGCAGTAAAAAGTAAGCGATAACAGGCAGGCGCGAGCAGCAAAATGAGAGGCGCGCGTTACTGGCTGGTGGATGGGATGCGTTATCTGCTTGCACAGCCATGATCCAGTATCTGGTGCGTGCTGCGCCTCAAATTCCGGCGTTAAGACCTCTCGTCTTTCTCCCCCGCTTCCGTACTATACTGAAAAAAGTGTATGTGAGTCGGGGGACAACGATGTTAAACCAATATCGTACTGTGGTATGGCTTTGCCTGATAGGGATGTTGGCAGGTGCGCTGCATCTGACGGCACAGGATGCACCGCTTGCAGCGGGGGATGAAGTGCTGGTTATCGCGGCGTGGGTGCCTGTGCTGACCGCCCCCGGTGCCCAGGAGTCCATCGCGGCAGAGCTGATTAAAGGTATGAAAAGCCAGATTACTGCCGAAAGCACAGACTCCGACGGTAGCCGCTGGTTGTACCTGACGAACAATGCTTATGGCTGGATACCGGAAAGCCTCGACAATTTCCCCACGCTGATACGCTATTCTGATGCCGCCCTCGCACAGCTTATTGCCGAAGCAACCGCCCGCATTGAAGCTGACCCGGATGATATGGAAGCGTATGTGATGCGCGGTGGTGGATATTTGAGCCAGCGTGAATACGATGCTGCCATCACGGATTTCACCCTGGCGATTGCGCTCGCGTCGGAAGCGGAACAGGCGTGGCTGTATGAGTATCGTGGCAAAGTGAACCTGGATGCCCGGCGCAGTCATGCAGCGATTGCGGATTTCACACAGGCGATCAACCTGGGGAATACCCTGGCGAACACCTATAATCGCCTGGGCATTGCACATGAGCAGTTACAGGATCACGTGCAGGCGCGCGTGTTTTATAATCAGGCGCAGGCTGCCAATCCGGCTTATGGGCTGGTCTATAACAATCTGGCAAATGCCGAATCACGGCTGGGAAACCCGGCAGGTGCCATAATGTTATATGGACAGGCGATTGAAACGGACCCTTATTACGGCGGTGCGCTGGCGAACCGAGGGATTGCCTATAAGCGACAATCCAATTACGAAGCTGCCCTTGAGGACTTTAACGCCGCGATTGAAGTGAATCCCTACTGCTCTTTCTGCTATCGTCAGCGCGGTATCCTCTATGGCGATATTTATCGTGACCATACCACTGCCCTGGCCGATCATAATCACGCGGTTGAGCTGGACCCGTATGATTCTCATGCGTATTCATCGCGGGGAGTCAGCAGGACATTTCTGGGTTTGACCGAGCTAGCCATCGAGGATTTCAAGCAGGCCATCGCGCTTGATGTGTCCAATCAGAACGCGCATTATAATCTGGCAACGCTATACAGCCACCTGGGACGTTATAGCAGCGCGATGGATGCCTATACGGAAGCGCTCGCTCAGGGAGGACAGTTTTCTACCGCGCCATTGCTTTATCGGGCACAGGTTTATCATGCCCTGGGAGACTATGACGCTGCTGCCGAAGACGTGATGAACTATATCTGGGCGGTCAGCAATCCACGATCAGACTCAGATCGCTACTTTCTGGCAAGTGGGCATATCGTGTCTGGTATAGTGCATCTCAGCAAGGAGGATTATCATTTTGCAATGACGAATTTTTCGTCTGCCTTCGCCGTACATGCCATTTTTGCCCAGAACTACAACACATTCGGTGCGGGCTACCGAGTGACCCCGCTGCGTGCCCAGTTGATCCCTGAATTTCAGGTGCAGATTGCTGAGAACCCGCAAGATGCCAGCCTTCACCTTGAACTTGCGAACCTGTACATGGAGTTCGGGCGGTGGCAGGAAGCGCTGGAAAGTTATGAGCAGTATCTCTCAAAGGTTGCAAACCCGCCCGAAGGCCTGCAACTGCTGGTGGATGGGATGCGTTATCTGCTTGCACAGCCATGAGTTAGGCAAGGGCAAGGCAGGCGCCGCTATCCTGTGATACGATAAGATGCTCACAGTCTGGAGAAATGTCGCACATGCTCAATGATACCCCCACTGAAAAAATCACACCTGCCCGCCCTTCTGAGAAGATCGGGGGCGTGTATACCATGCCTATTCGCGTCTTTGCCGACGAGCGCGGACGCTTTATGGAAACCTTCCGCCGCGAGTGGTTCCCCTGGATCAACTGGGACAGGCTGCAAAGCAACCGCTCGGACAGCATGGCCGGGGTGCTGCGCGGCCTGCATTATCACCACCACCAGATTGATTACTGGTATGTTTCCAAAGGCACGGTGCGCGTTGGCATGGTCGATCTGCGTCCTTCCTCATCAACTTATCTGGCGGTGGAAACGCTGGAAATCGGCGATGAGAATAATATGGGCGTGTTCATCCCGGAGGGGGTGGCGCACGGCTTTCTGGCGCTGACCGATGTCACGCTGACCTACTGCGTCAACAATTACTATGATGGTCAGGACGAGCATGGAGTCGCCTGGAACGACCCGCAGATTAACCTGCCCTGGGGCACAGACGTACCCCTTATTTCTCCACGTGATGCGCAAAATCCACTGCTGAAGGATATCCCGGCGGAGAAACTGCCGAAGTAAGTCTTGCCAACCCTGTGCCGGGGTGCAGCCCGCCTGCGCTCTTATATGCCCGTGCCCTCGTCGCGTCCCTGTGCCCCGTCCAGATACCCAGCGATCCACTTCATCACATCCACCGCGCTGTCTGGTTGCTGTTCTCCGGCCATGAGCTGGCGGTCAATATTCTGGCGCATCAGGTTGCCTTTGCTGCGATGATCGCCCATCTCACCGATCAACTGCGCCAGTTGGCGGAAATTGGTCGCCAGGATGCGCTTCTCCTGGTCGGAAAGATTGGTCGTACGGGCGTTCAGTTCCGCGCGGATTGTGTCTTCGTCGAAGCTGACTGGACGGCGTGAGGACGGATCAAACGAGTCGGCCAGGTCTTCCAGCACCGAAAAAGCCGTGTTGATGTCCCTGGCAAATTCTTCGATACTGCGTTTACCCAGCATCCGCCGGAAAGCCAGTGTTGAAAGCAGGATCATGCGGCATTCTTCCAGAGCGCGTTTGCCTTCCAGTGCTTTTTCCAGCTTAACCAGTCGTGCCAGGGGCTGGTTACGCACAAAATCACGCCACCAGTTGAGCGCGTACTGACGCGCGGTGCTGCTCCACTGCAACTGCTCGAACAGGCGTATCAGAATCTCAACAATCGACACATCGACTTCGCCTGATGCGCCTTCTTTAACTCGCGCCTCGATATAATTAAAGAGTTGGCGCGCGGCCACCCGCGCGATCAGGTCAGAGCGGGCAGCAGTGGCAGTTTCCAGCAAACGCCACACGACCTGTAACGGGACATCGAGCGCGGGAGACTGCTGCATCATACGTGCCAACTGCTCGACTACAGGCAGTGCATTCTGCCGCCATTCCCGCAGGTTCAGCAGTTCGATATAAGTCTCAACCGCTTGCTGTTGGTTCAGGCTGCCCCCGGATATCAGGTGTCCCATTACCGAAAGCAGGTCAGAGATAGCGCGCTGACTGTTTTGCAGCACACTGACCAGCAGCGGCAGGAGCATAGCATACTGCGCCAGATGCGCGGCAAAGCGTTGGAACAGGGCATCGCGGTTATCGGCCAGCATTAAGGTGAGGATATGACCGGCCAGTTCCGGCGACAGCCAGATCGCCCCGCTGTCTGCCCAGGCTTCAACAATGCTTTCCGGTTGATAATGCGTGGGGAGGTTAAAGGTTTGTCCGGTAGTATACAAGCGCCAGATATGATCCACTACCTCGAGGTTGAATAGCTGTGGAGCCTGTGCCCGTGCGGCCCGCGCAGTGGCGACCAGAAACATCTCTGGGCCTCGATTTTGCAGTGTCACCAGCACATCGCCACCATATTCACGCAGCACCAGCCCCAGGTTGTCCGGTACTGCATTGATTAACTGGCTGTCACCCAGCAACGTGTCAATAATTTGCGGGTCTCGCTTGACCGTAAGCACAAGCAACTGCCGCGCCATCTCACCGTCTTCGTGCGCCCGCTCACAGGCTGCCAGGATGCCACCTCGCAGGATGTCACTCAAGCCATAACTGGCAGGTTCGCGCGAGATCAACCGCAGCCAGTTCATGATGGTTACCGGGTCGGCAGCGGTGATGGCCACCTGAAGCGAAAGCAGCGCTGCCAGTTGCAGTCGTTCAATCCAGCGTGGGTCGGCCTCCATCGCGTCATTAAGACGGGTGCGTACAAAGACGTATACTGCGTCTGGTTGGGTTTCCAGCTCCTCCAGCAAAATCTGGTACAGTTCGGCATCCAGTGCTGGGTCAGCATCCATCTGCATAGCGACCAGGAGCGCGGCTTCCGTATCCCGCGATCCCAGCGCCAGCCGCAGCAAACGCGCGGTATAGCGGGCACGGACATCCTCTGGCAGGGATGTTTCGCTGTTAAGTGCTTCTTTCAACGCCTCAGCGGGCACTTCATCACCCGCCACCACACGACGGTCAAGCCGTACCTGCTCCACGAGCTGGCTCAGGCCTGTTTTCCACTCTTTTGCTGGCAGTAGTGCCGCCGCCAGCGGCTCCAGGCCGACCAGGGCGCGCATCAGCGAGCCACTTTCCCCCTGCCACAACTCCGCTAGCAAAGTCACATAGGGCGACCATTGGTCAGGCACAGGCAGCGATTCGTCCGTATCGTTTCCGATCATCCAGCGAGGGCTGTTTTCCGGGCTGTCAGCGAAAATCACTCGTGCGGAAATTGGAACAGGTGGGATGACATGAGTAGCGAAGGTCAGGTCTGGCCGGGCAGCGCCGGGCAGCAGCGCCAGCAGCCCCTGTACCCACCTTACCCGTGCCTGAGCATCTCCCGGATGCCCCAATACCAGCAACCCACGTTCTTCCAAAGCTGCCGCCAGCAGGGACAGCACCCGGTTAAAACTCCCACCCATATCCTTCAGCAGCACCTCAAAACACGCCTGTCGTTCCCCCAGTGGCCACGGATGCAGCGGCGGTAATTCCAGCGCGGCCACTGCTGGGTCTGCGCCGTTAAAAGTGGGGAGTGGTGTAGTGAGGAGCGTCAGAAAGGGTTGCAGGTTGCCGTCGGCCTGTTGGAGCAGGCGACGCGGCAGGGGAATATATTCATAAAGTGGCAGCGCCGGATTGCCCTCCTGCGCCTGTGCCCGCGCCAGCAGAAAGCTGCGCCCTGGCATAGCAAACAAGCCCAGCGCCAGGCTTTCTTCAGCCGTCGTGCCGGATTGTGGTACCAGCGCCGCCGCCTCCCGCCACTGTTGGGCTTCCTCTTCGCTGATTTCGCCAGTCAGTGCCAGCAACCGCACCGCGCTGTCTGGCGGGTCGTCGGCGGATTTGCCATAGATCACGCGGTTAAGAGTTTCAGCCACAGAGTCTTTCCCGAAACAATTCAGACCGTATAATGATATTCACTGCCCATCCCCGCTACAAACCAGGCCAGCCTGCATTAGTCCGTCACGCGGTCTGCGGAGATAAGCTCAAAGGCCTCCTCAATGGTATTGACCATCGCATAACTCTCACTTGCTTTGCGGCTCAACCGGACGAACACATCGAACATCGCTTTTAAGAAAGCACCTGACCCCACCACCACTGTCATGCCGGCGTTTTGTGGGCGATGCTGTTTTTCCATTCCACGAGCGGCCGTCAGGGTGTTGGGGGGCATCCCATGTGATGTGCGCAGGTCAACGATCACGTGGACGATGTGCGACTGGCTGTCGATGTGCGCATTGCGCTCCACAATGGCGGCCATCACCTCAGCCCATGACCAGCGACCCTCAAAGGTCATGAACAATGCGGTTTGCTCTTCATTGGCCCAGCTTACATGAACTGGCATGGTATTCTCCTTCAACAGGAAGCCCTCACCCGGATTTGTGTGCTGATGGAAACAGGGGCGGTCTAGGGATAGAACAGGCAAATTTGTGCGGGCCACCTTCTTAACATCCTGTCCATTATACCCTTAATTAGTGTTTTGCCGGATTAAAGTCGGAGGCGGTGAATGAAATCTACGCTTTGAAGTTTTTGCTCTACCAGGAAGGTAATATACCCCAGCAGGACGCGCTCGATATCATTGTGCAGCAGTGGAGAAATCTTCAGGCTTTTCACCTGTGCATAAGGGCTGCGCTGCATATGGCGCAGCAGCTTGAGCGTGACCATCGGAATAGGAATCACAGAAGACGTATGTGCAGCATACTCTGGGCGCACCACACCGCCCTCCACATAGCTGAAATACTGATCCTGCGCCTGCACTGCCTCGCGGCTGATGACGCATTCATTCAGCTCCGGCCGAAAGCCCACCAGGTCAAGCAGGCGCACCTCATAATAGCGCACCGCCAGCCGCGGATCATCATCATGGCACAGGCGTTCCAGCGTTTCGTCCAGCAGCTTAAAAAGGGGTGCCGAATCTTCATCCCCCTCTGCGGTGAAGCGATCTAGCAGCTCCACAACATAACTGGCATAAGCTCCAAGCGCCAGATCCTCACGGATTTCCAGGTACGGCGCGACCATCTCCGCCTGAACGGCAAGTCCCAGGTCGCGACCCTGGTGGATGAGCAAATCGGCGCGAGTGAACAACTCGACATGACCGGTTTTGGTGCTGGCGGGTTTGCGCGCGCCTTTGGCAATCACACTCAGTTTGCCGTGCCCCGGCGTAAAGATCGTCAGCAGGCGATCTGCCTCGCCAAAGTCGCGCCGTTTAAGAATTAGGGCCAGGGTACGAAAAGCACGTTCTGGACGCGGCATAAGCCTAACGCTCCAGCTCTGCCGGGCCAAAACCATGTGGCAGCAGGTCACGCAGATGTGTCTGGTGTACTATCTTGCCATTCGGCTCGGCAATAATGACAAGCAGATTGGGCGCGAACTCGTAAAGCATCTGGCGGCACAGGCCGCACGGAAAGCCGCCATTCTGCGTGACGACGGCCAGTGCTTCAAACTGGCGGAAGCCCTCGCTTATCGCCTTGACCAGCGCAGTACGCTCGGCACAGATGCCGGCTGGATAGGCGGCATTTTCCACGTTACAGCCGGTGAATACCATCCCATCCTTCATGCGCAGCGCTGCCCCCACCCGGTAATTGGAGTAGGGGGCATAGGCATAAAGTAGCGCGGCGCTGGCAGAGGCGACTAAGGCCTGAGTTTCAATTGAGGGTGCGTCGGGTATCATCAGCTTACCCGACCCGGCGGTTGGCATGAGCAGTCGGCTCGTCGTCCGAAGTCGGCTCGAGCGGGTGAATCTTATCCGTGTCCTCATTGTCAGCGGTGGTCTGGGTTTCGTCCTCCGGTTTTATACGTGTAACCCGTACTTTACGGATACGCCGCCCGTCCACCGACTCGACCACCAGCACCAGCTTGTTCTCGGTTTCTTCCACCACTTCACCCACTTCGGGTACCCGCCCAATACGACTGTAGATGAGGCCGCCTAGTGTGTCGTTTTCATCTGTGGGCAGTTCAACATCCAGCAAATTGTTCATGTCATCCAGGTCCATACTGGCATCAATCAGATATTCATCTGGCCCTGCCTGGACATATTCAGCCTCTTCGTACAGATCATATTCGTCCTGGATGTCGCCGATAATCTCTTCAATCAGATTCTCAATCGTCACTAGCCCCGCCGTTCCACCGTATTCATCAACCACGATTGCCATGTGAATCTTGCTCTGTTTCAGCTCTTTGAGCAGATGATCGGCGCGCAGACTCTCTGGCACGAAGTGTGCCGGGCGCATTAGCTCACGGATCGACTGAGGCTTGCCATTGCCATTGTGCCACAAGGTCAACAGGTCTTTGGCATAAAGCAGACCTTCGATATTGTCGATACTCTCGTGATATACGGGAATACGAGAATGCCCGGACGTGATAAACTTAGCCAGCGCATCCTGAAACGGTGTACCCACTTCCAGCGCTACGATGTCCATGCGCGGCACCATGACCTCGCGCGCCAGAGTTTCGTCAAATTGCAGGATGGAGAGAATCATCTCTTTTTCCTGGTTTTCAATCGTGCCCTCTTTCTCACCCGCGTCCACCAGGGTCATAATTTCCTCCTCGGTGACAGCAGCTTCCATCACATCGCCACCGAACAGCACGGCTAGTCTCTTGCCGATCACCATCAGCAGGCTGACCAGCGGCGTAAACAGCAGCATCAACAAATGCATTGGGGCAGCCATTGCCAGCGCCAGGTTATCGGCCCGGGCGCTGCCCAATGCCGCCGGCAGCAGGTCGCCAAACAGCAGCGTGACCAGCGTCACCCCCACCAGAACTGCCGTGTAAATAAGCGCTGGTGGCAAGGAGGGATTGGCCGTGCTGAGTGGCTGCGCCAGGTTGAGCAGGGCAATGGCCGTGATCGCCACCCACAGCACTATGAGACTTAACTGGTAGGTGAGGTTCAGGCGTGTAAGATGCGCGATGAGGTCGAGCACGCGCCGGGCACGTACATCACCCTCTCCAACTGCGTCACGCAATGCAGACTGACGCGCGTTGATAAGGGCGGTATGGCCCAGACGGATGAAGCCATATAGTGCGATGAGGGAGAGGAGTATGAGGCTAGATAAGCCGCCGTCGTCCAAGTTTGTTCTTCCTTTGTCTATCCCGGTTGCAACCCTGGAAACGCAAAAGACCAGTGAGGCACACAGCGGCCTCAGACTGGTCATTGAAGTCGTAAATTATCCCAGTTTTGGAATAAGAGGGAGGGTTGTCGGGTTCTTCTAACACTTTGTTTTCAGCAAGCCTGAAATGGATATGTGAAAGTTTATCATAGTTAATACCACGTATGCAAGTTGATAATGGGGGGATGTCATTAAAACCTGTTTAAAGATGTGCAGACTGGTTTAATCAGGCACAGGTAGGGAATACGTTTTATGTAATTTGCCCAAGATGCTGGCAAAGCAGGCTGATCCAGGCACTTTCCACTTGCCTTTGCGCCAAAGAACAGGCCATAATGCCTGCTGTGAAGTGATACTAACTGTTTCAGTGGGAGCGCGTGGGATGAATTTTTTAAGGAATCTGTTTGGTGGCGGTGCGAAGAACACCGAGACTGATGGGCGCGGCCTCTATCTTTATGTCAGGCCGCACCGCTGTGAGGATGTGGTGCGTGTGCGCATTGATATGAACAACGACCTCAGCCTCAATGATGAAGGTTCTGGCTATTGGGTGCGCAAAATGGTCAGCAGCAGCAATTATAAATGTGCCCAGGTCGAGCTGAACCTGCATTTTACAATGAATCGCCAGCTAAACGAAACGGAGGTGCAGGGGGGCACAATTGTCACGCGCGAAGACTATAACCAGTGGACGGCAGCACAGCAGACACAGCTCTGACTTACCCGGCAGCAGTCACTTTGCCCAGTGCTGCCCGCAAATCTTCAGCCGTTTCAAACGTACCATCTGTCGAGTTTAACACCGCGCTGCTCATGCGCAGAAGTGCGCTTTCCGGCATATCCGGCACACGCTGCCGGTCCCGTACCGGGTAGAAATATTCGCGGGACTGCTGCACACGTGCTTCCAGCCTTTCGCGGATATTTTTGGTGGCCTCTGGTGTAGTAATGACGACCAGTTCTTCTGTCCCCAGGTGGCCAATGAAATTATCCTCATGACCGAATTCGCGTACCGCATTACGCACCATCAATGCGACAGCGCGCAGCACATCGTCTGCTGCCACGAAGCCGTACAGTTCACGGAAGTAACCCAGGTTGTTGATGGAAAGCACCAGTGCTGCCCATTTTTCGTCACTGTAAACCAACTGGTTAAGCTGCTCTGTGACCAGTTCGCCTTCCGGCAAATCCGTCACCGGATTTACAAGGCTCTGGCGCGATGCGCGGCTGATGGCATTGCGCACCCGTAAGCGCAGTTCCTGCACATCAAATGGCTTGGTAATGTAATCCACCACGCCCAATTCCAGCCCTTGCAGTCGATCGACTCTATCACGCTTTTCCGTCAGAAAGATAATTGGCGTGTCCTGTGTCTGGCGCTGACCGCGAAGCTGACGACAGATTTCATAGCCATCAATATCCGGCAGCCGAATATCCAGCACAATCAGGTCTAACGGCTCTTCCAGGCTTAAACGCAGTGCGTCCGCGCCCCAGGCCGCTGTCAATACATCATAATTTTGCACCCGGAAATAGGCGTTAAGCATTTCCGAAAGATCGAGATCATCTTCGACAATCAGAATTCGCGGCTTCTCCACCACGCTAACCCCCTACTACCTGCCCAATGGGTTTCCTGTTGATCACAAACTCACACTTTTCGCTGCTGTTGACTGCCCCACAGGCCTGTTCATACACATGAAATTCATAACCACCTGAAGCATAGTGCAGGCAACCTTGCAGCATACCAACAAACGCATGACAAACCGATTTATCAGAAACTCGTCCCCACGCCATCGGGCTGGGATGAGCTATCCAGCGATAAGTCTCGCCCTGCGTCAGCAGCGTACACCGCTGATCGCTGGCTGTGCCCAAGACCCGTGTCAGCGCGTGAAGGCCAATCTGGACACGGTGGTCTGGTGGCAGTGCCAGAAAATTGGGGTGGGACAGCGCTGCCAGAATTCCAAAATCACGCAGATCCCGGTTAAACCACGCGCGTCCAATACTTAGTGCCATTCCGCGCCCGCCGCGTGTACCATACATTTCTTCCAGGGCATCACACAGCGCTGCAAAGTAAGCAAAATCAAATTCGCGCGCCAGGTTATCTGGCGGAAGATGGGCCGCATACTGTGGCAGATTCGCCAGGTTTGCTACCGCTTCTGGTGCATTTTTACCCAGGACTTCCTCAAATGCCAGAAGGAAAGAACGCGCCAGGCGGTTGGGATAGTACAAACCGCTCAGTTCAGCCATGGCGCTTCAACCCCTCGCCATAGGGTCAAACCAGCTTCGCCAGGTCTTCGACGGTGCGGTTCACGTCCAGGAAAATCAGCCCTAGTTTTGCCTCTGGCCGTGCCAGCACGGTGAGTACAGCTTCCTCGCCCACACTGGTGAGGATCACGTAGCCACGTTCGCCTTTAATAAAGACCTGTTCCAGCAGTCCCCGTCCCAGCTCGCTGGAAATGCGTTCGCCCAGCGACAACATGGCCGCCGACATCGCGCTAACGCGGTCTTCTTCCACATTATTAGGTAGCGCCGAAGCCATGCTTAATCCGTCCACACTGACTATGGCCGCGCCTTCCACATCGCCAGAACTGGCTTGCAGGTCGCGCAGACGGTCTACCAGTTGTTCAGTCCGTGACTTAGCCAAAAATAAACCCCCATTAATGACAAATTAGTGCTTTCGAGTGCATTTTTGGATTGTAGCACAGAATCGCGCATGGCAGTATAAAACTTGTGCGCTGTGGTTTATCGTCAGTATAGAGAGGTTATGCGCCGGAGGCAAGTTCGCATAGGGTAGGCGTGGGGTGAGCGGCAGGTTAGTATGCGCAAGAGGCGCGGGAG
>JBGSXK010000511.1:0-3285 GCA_041751455.1 Anaerolineae bacterium | reverse complement strand
CAGTTGAGACTGTAACCAATGCCAACGACGGCGTCAACCTGTATGAACAGGGCACAGCGGGCACCGGAGTCTTCGTATTACAGCCGGGCGAGGTCAAAAGTGGCGACATTCGTTTGCAGGTCAAAAACACATAGGAGCCCGTTACATTGGTGTAATCTGGAATAATGCTTAATTCCCTGGTGCCCACACTGGCATTACAATACAAGCATGGCAACGAAACTGAATTCAATGCGACTGCTGGAACAGCACAAAATTCCTTACGAGGCGCTCCACTATCCCGACACTGCCCATGATGCCGAGGAAGTCGCGGAGATTCTGGGGGTGCCTGCGTCGATTGTCTATAAAACGCTGGTGGTCGAACCGGCAGGCAGCTCAAAGCCCATCCTGGCGATCATCGCCGCTGACTGCCAGCTTGACCTCAAAAAACTGGCGCTGGCCGCAGGCGTAAAAAAGATAGCTATGGCCGCCCATAAGGATGCCGAGCGGCTGACCGGGCTAAAAGTCGGGGGCATCAGTGCGCTGGCGCTGGCACACAAGAACTGGCCCGTTTATCTTGACCAGTCTGCCACGCAGTCTGAACATATTATGATGAGCGCCGGGCAGCGCGGGACACAGCTCCGGGTGCCTACTGGCGCATTTATCAGTCTTGTGAGAGCGAAAGTTGGAGATATCAGTACCTGCTCTTGAGGCCGGAGGCGGTCACGATGAACGAAGGGTATAACCTTAATCGTACAATTGATCTGTTCGCGCTTACGCCCGATGGCTACATTGTGGCGCAGGACATCGCCTGCCAGTCTGAATACATGAATATGCAGTGCTGCCCGGATACAGGGGGACCGCTGGTGGTCATCGCACAGATTAACCGCGCCTTCCAGGGCTTAAATGAATTTGTCACGGTGTCCCCGGCCACAGGCCGCCAGTTCAGCTTTATCTTCGACATCAGCAACAGCGTCTATCAGACATGGTGGGCAGAGCAGATGGGTGAGTTCTACGAGTGCCTGTATGATGGCCCGCCGCGTGTGGCCGACCCGCGCCAGCGTTATCTCGCTGAGTGACTAGCGCGAAAGCACCCGCGCCAGCTCATAATAAGACTCAGTAATCTCGCGCATCCGCGTGATCACCTCTTCCAGCGGTATGGTCATCATTGCCCGCCCCTGCATCCCCACCATTACACCGGACTGTCCTTCCAGCAGGGCATCCAGTGCCTTCATTCCCATGAAGGAGGCCAGCCGACGGTCAAACGCCGAAGGACTGCCACCACGCTGCATGTGCCCCAGGATCGACAGGCGAATCTCAAAGCCAACATTTTTCTGCTTGCCCAGGTAGTCGGCCAGTTCGGTGACGCTGTAGGGCGCGCCCTCAGCAATAACTGCGACCGCATGAGATTTGCCACGCACATAGGAGTCTTCCAGTGCAGTGGCGACTTCCTCCATCGAGATTTCGTGTTCTGGGGTGATAACGATCTCCGCGCCGCCCAGAATACCTGCCATCAGCGCCAGATAGCCACAATCGCGCCCCATCACTTCAATGAGAAAAGCTCGCTGGTGCGAGGTCGCAGTATCACGAATACGGTCGAGCGCTTCGATAATGGTATTGAGCGCGGTATCCACACCAATGCTCATATCTGTGCCCCAGATGTCGTTATCAATGCTGGCAGGCACTCCCACCACCGGAATACCCAGCTTGTGCAGTGCCATCGCCCCACGCAGGCTGCCATCCCCGCCAATCACCACCACACCTTCGATCCCACGCTCGTTTAAACGCCGCAGTGCTTTACGCTGGCCTTCCAGCGTCTTAAATTCCTCGTTGCGCGCGGTCTGCAATATGGTGCCGCCACGCTGCAATACACCGCTCACTTCGCGGCTGGTGAGCAGTTCAAAATCACCCGCCAGCAGGCCGGTATATGCCTGTCGGATGCCATAAACCTGTATATCATGTTCCAGCCCGGTACGCACCACCGCGCGGATGGCGGCATTCATACCGGGCGCATCGCCCCCGCTGGTCATAACGGCAATTCGTTTCACGCCGCTAATTCTCCTGCTTGAATATTGATTCGGAAATCCGTGTGTGTTTCCCACGTGTCGGACAAATATTTTAGCGGGTTACAGGCATTCCGACAAAAGACGTTTCTTAAAGCATCCCCTCTCATCAACGTTCCAGCGCCAGCGCCTGCACCACTCGCACATTATTTTCGCCCACAATTTCCGCCAGCGCGTACAGCAGGCTGTCGCAGATGCCGGTGGTGCGGTCTTTAAACTCCATCTTCACGGCCTGCCCCGGTGACTTGACGATAATTACAAAATGATCGTGACCGGGATAATTGACCAGGGTGTTAGAAATACGCTTCAGGCGGCGCGCATCGCGTTCATTATCCTCGGAGCGATGCAGATAGATGTGCAGTTCGCGCGGCTCAGCAGGTTGTTCCTGCGACAGTGTCCAGCCTCCGCCGCCTTTCCCCATCTCCTGAACGACAGGCTCGGATTCAGGGGCATAATCCACACCGTTATCCTCCACCGCCTGCGCTGGCTCGGCAGCAGGGGGAGTGATGTCCTCAGAAGCAGATGGCGAGAAATAATCGTCGCTGAGGGGTGGGGGTGTATAGTCTTCGCTCGACCAGTGCGGCGCGGTGTCCTCTACAGCCCAGGTCGGCGGTACAGACGACGCTGGCGGATAGAAATCGCCCTCACGCTCTGGCGCAAGAACATTAAAGTTATTATCCACCGTTTCAGCGATAATCTGCGCGTCACCGCGTGAAGTGTCGAACTTGCCCGCCACACGCAGGATTTCGCCCTCGACTACGATATCCTGGCACTTCTGCCATGTCCGTGGGAAGATGACCACTTCCAGCGTTCCTGCCGAGTCGTGCCAGTCCTCAAGATGCACGACACACATCATATCACCGTTTTTTGTCACAATCTTGCGTGTGGTAACGACTTCCCCGGCCACCACCACCATCCTGCCATGATAGTTCGCGTCCGGGTCTTTGAGGTCAACAATCGCCATGGTGTTGGCATTACTCAGTTGCTCACGGTATTTATCTGCCGGGCGACCTGTGACATACAGGCCGAGCAGTTCTTTTTCCCAGGCCAGCATCTCGCGTTGAGGGACTTCGGCAACATCCGGCAGGTTTTCCAGCATTTCCTCGGCCATACCTGCGCCACTGCCGCCAAACATATTCATCTGGCCGATCTCTTTATCCTTATGATAATTGGTGCTATAGCTCATCATGCGCTCCAGCCCGGCCAGCAGTTGGGTGCGCCCGCCGAAGTCGTGCAGCGCGCCCAC
>JBGSXK010000510.1:0-6862 GCA_041751455.1 Anaerolineae bacterium | reverse complement strand
CAGCACCAGCGCCACCCACAGGCTGCCCCACCTGCGCCCACGCCGCGCCACAAGCCTGAAATAAAACATGGCGGGTATCACAAAGACAGCATAATTAGGGGTGGCAGTGCGGAAAGCAACCAGATTAGTGATGGTCAATGTCACCATCACCGCCCATAACCAAGCGGCTTCTCCCTGTCGCAGCAGCGCCTCATACCAGCTCCACAGTAACACCCCGATCAGGACAATATTCACGACCCCCTGCACCGCATCCCCCGCACGCAGATAATAGCCAAACAGAATCCACACCGGTGACCCTGCCGAATCCGGGAACGCCGCCGCTGTGTATTCGGGATAAAGGCGCACAATTGTCAGCCATTCCGTCAGCCACGAGGGAAGCAGCAGAAACGAGACTGCTATCAGTAAGCCAATGCTCAACCCGAAAGCCCCGGCAAACTGCCAACGCCGTGCCCGCAGCGCCCACAGCAACAGAAATGGCACCAGCAAAAATGTCATCTGCGGCTTGAGTACCGAAATCGCCAGCAGCACCCCGGCTGACCGATCCTGCCCGCGCGCCAGCAGCCAGATCACCAGCACATGCAGCAGATAGACCACCAGCGACACCTGGCCGAGGATTAGACCCCTGCTGGTGTAATAGGTCAGCAAGATCCACAGCAGCAACCATGCCAGGAGCCAGGGTTTGGGCCGCCACTGGTACAAATCCAGCAGAACAAACAGCGATCCGATAAGACAGACCTCCAGCAGTACCATCCAGATGGCAGCGGCCCACGGGTATGAGAAATAGGTCAGCGGTATTAAAAAGAAAGTATAGAAGAAAGGATAAGCAAACAGATTGGGGTCTTCACCTGCTTCGGCTGCCCGCCCGAACATCTGCATCTGGGTGCGCAGCGTCGTCTGTTCATCATAAGGGCTAATTCCTTCACGCCAGAAGCTGTAGGTCCCCTGCCAGTGCGGCAAAAAGTCATTATGTCCGGGGAAGGGTTCGGTAAAGAGATTGTGCGTTAAAACAATGTTCCCGATCAGTAATACAGATAATAAAATACCAGCGATCACATATGCTGGCCGAACCCTTATCATACCGCCGCACCTTGTGATAAGCGATCACGTCTTCTTACGTTTGAACAGCAGACGCACAAAATCGCCCCCTTCAAGGTTCTCAGAAAAGAGTTCCCATCCCTGAGCGCCATAATCATTAAGCAAGCGCGAATAAAAATGATCGACTGTTGTAAAAGGTTTATCATCTGTCATCAGTGGCAGGTCAGGTGATACACGATCACCCGCTTTCACAAACACCTCAAGGTATTCCCACTCACTCACCATATCCTCCTGTGCCGGGGCGATCTCATCCAGCTTCGACAGCCATTTCTGAGCGGTAGGGCTGCTTTTCATCACCGCCAGAATCGCCCGCGCCGTATCATAGTGTTCGCCCATGATAAACTCACGCGCTGCCTGCAATTTTGCGTCGGACATATGGACCTCCTGTTTGTGCCGGGTTAGCCAGAATTATACTTTACCGCATTTTCAGTTTTCCGGCTTACCCCCACGAAGGCGGCAGATCAATCTTACTGCGCTTCAGCAGCGAGATTTCCTTCTGGTACTGCTTAAGCTGCATATGCAGGCGGCGGCGCTCGGTTTCAGATTCGGAAAGCTGACGGCGCAGGTCTTCGTTCTCGCTCGTGACGAATTCCAGCTCAATGTCTCTGTCACTGCGTTGATGGCGCAGCGCGGCCAGCTCCAGTGCCAGTGTTTCGTGGCTGGCAATCACTCGCAGCACCATCTCCGCGAACAGGTTATAACTGGCACTCAGCGCTTTCCTGGCATGTTCCCGATAACCCGCCAGTTGTCCATCAGTTAAAACCTGCTGACCCACATGGACTTTTGGCATCTGTTTCCTCCAGCATTTACTTTTTTTTACTATAACATACTGGAATGTTGGAATGCGCGTCATGAAGCTTAAGATAGTAGCATGATAGGACTAAAGCCTTATTTTATTTGCCCTCGCCGTTGTGCCCATTTCCATCAGCATTGGCCGATGGACGCTGTGCCGGACGCTTGAAGATGTGCAGCTTACCCTCTGACCCGGAAATCCCCACCAGTTCCCATCCCTGCTGGCCGAAGATCGTCAGTGATTCATGCAATGGTTTATTCTTCAGCCGCACTTCCTTTTCACCATTCACCTCATAAGTGGTCGAGCCATATGATTGGTTAAAACTCAGTGTCAGGTACTCCCAGCGGATTGTGCGCGCAACAGGCACAGCCTGCGCCGGAGTTTTGATATTGGGTGCTTCGGACATAATTCTTGCTCCTAGGATGATTGCGAGAGATAAATTCCGTTCACTGGCTCCTGACGAAGCCGCTGATAAAATGCCACACATAACCCTGCAAGAATGCCTGTGCGCGCCAGCACCAGCACCGTAAACGGCGCAACCAGCGCCCCGCTGATGCTGCCGCCTGTGTCACCGGTACGGATGAACAGCAACGGGTACTCCACAAATGTCACCAGGCTCAGGATCACTGTCATCAGGACACCATTTTTTGTAGGGAAGGCCAGCAGAACCAGCGGGATAATCTGCACTACCCACTGTGGACTCCAGCCCTGTGCCTGTAAAAAGAAGATCAGCAGAGTGATACCTACAAAGGCTACCAGCCCTTTATCATCGAAGCGACGGCTGCGCATGAACACAAATAAACCCACTGCTGCTGCTGCCCCTAAACGCAGCCACGCAGGTACCATCGCCGGATTACCCGTTGTTACGCTAGCCTGCGCCGGGTCAAAATGACTTTCTATGCTGCCAAAATTTCCGGTGGTGTAGTTTCCGTCCAGCAGCGCCCACACCGTTTGATAGGACGATTTGCCAAACTGCGCTGTCAGTGAAGGCAGGGTCATCTCGGCGTTCTGTAGCAAAAATGGTACATAAGCCAGCGTGAACACACCCACTGTCAACAACGTATAACGCAGTGCCATACGCGGCTGGCGAAAACGCCACACAGCCCCTATCAGCAGCGCCGGGGTAAACTTGGTCAGTGCGCCGAGCGCCGCCGCCACAGCGGAGCGGTTGTCTTTACCCCGCAGCAGCCACCACAGGCCAAGCAGCAGGAAAAAAGTCACAATCGCCTCAAAATTCCACCAGATAAACACCATTGGCGCAAAGGTCAGCGCATAGACCCAGGCCAGCGCCATGCCCGTATTTGCGCCATGCAGGACTGCGCCAATCTTGCGCATCAACACCAGGTTGCCAACCTCAAACACCAACACGATAAAGCCAAGCAGCATCGACCAGCTTGCATAATTCGCATTCGCGCCCTGAAACTGGTACATAACCACAGTCACCAAAGACCACACAGGCGGAAACTCGCTCCACCAATCACGGAACGGCCACTGATCCCCGGCAGTCAGTTCCGCCAGTGCATAGTGATACAGTCGATCACCCTGCGCGCCCACACCTCGCTCTACACCATCAATCACCAGCGGCTGGTAGACCAGCAGCAGCATAATGTGGAAGCTCACGAACAGAATCAGCAGCAGCCGGAAGTCGCCTAACAGCCCGGTCAGGGTGACACGCTCCCCTTCTTCACTCCTGGAAAGAGGATTAGGAGTTGAGGGAGGCATTATTCCCCCTCCCGCGTGTAAATCACGGCCAGCTCATCATCATAATCCAACGACCAGCCCCATGCATCCTGCAAATTGCGATCCAGCCCGCTGCCCTTCTCCACTACTATCAACCGGATACCATACTCGTCCAGCGTCTCACGCCAGTTCTCACCGCCCATAGCAGTACGCAGGTAGGTCGTCAGTACTTCGTCTCCGTACAAATCTGTGCGGCCATCCACAAACACTGGATATTCCGGCGCAGCAAACATCAGGTAGCCGCCCCAGTTATAACTGTTAAACATCGGGCCATCTGGGCGTTTTTCATTCAGATGCATTGCTGCATCCAGGGGTAGAAACATAGCCTGTGCCTCACGCACGGTTTCCCTGTCCAGTACCACCAGCACCTTCGCGGCAGCTCCAAGCAAAATCAGCCCCACCAGCACGATATTCAGGCGCGCCATCATACGGGTCGGCCGTTTGACGGTGTTCAGCACCCAACCCCGTTCTAGCAGCGCTGTATCCAGGTGATAAGTCAGAATCGGAGTGGCGACTACGGCAAACAGCGCAATATTTCGCCCAGCCAGCAGACTCATGAATGCCGTCCCACTGAACAGTACAAAATCCGTCCCGTCCAGCCGTTTGCCGCTTGCCCCCACCGCACCAAAAGTGCCCAGCAGCAGCGCAATAAACGGCCAGGTCTGCCGCTCATGAAAATTGGGCGAGTTCCATTCCTGAATAAAATCCTGTAATGCGCCGATACTGACCGTCTGGAATGGGACACGGAGCATATCCAACCCGTAGGGATTAATCACCAGTACGGCTACCGAAGCCAACGTCACAATCACCAGCTTGCGCAGCCGTGCCCAGGCGATCACAGTCTCTCCCTGCGGGTTAAAAAGATTGCCCAGTACTTCCCCCGCAATTGTCCCACCCAGCAGGAGAAAGCCCAGTGAAAACCCGGCGTGTAAATTCCCCCACACCAACATCACCACCGGAATCAGCCACAACCGATCTGTCTTTTCGCGCTTGTACAGATAGATGAAGTACAGTACCAACGTGCTGAGGAAAAATGAAACCATCTGCGGGCGTGGCGACCAGAAAACCGCTGCTGTTGATGCGCCGATAATCAACGCGAAGGCACGCAGATAGACATTTCCCGCGCACATGCAATAGACCAGATACATTCCACCCGTCGCCAGAACTGCGGTAAAGATGGCCAGCCCGAAGTTCCCGGCAAGCTGCCACACCGCATACAGGATGACCTGCGACCCCCAGCTATGATTAGTCCAGGGTTCACCTGCTTTGGTAAACGAGAAGGGGTCCGTATAGATCATGCCCTGTTTGAGCGTATATTCCCCGCTGCGGATATGCCACCAGGTATCAGTATCCGTAGGAATGCGAACAGCCAACGCGAACAACAGCGCGAAGATAATAATGAAGGCTGCCCGCTCAATGGTCAGTGAGCGCATACTTTCCTCAAATGGTTACTCTCCGATTATGCCTGATAATGAATTGTAAAAGCGTAAAGGAAATTATTTCTATCTTAATTAACCACTTCCGGATAAATACGCCAGTACAGGGGTTATTGTCGGATAATATACCTGTGGCAAAAACTGCCGCGCTATACCCTGGCGCAAAAACTGCGCGGTAGCCACATTCACCCCACCCACCCAATCCGGATCCAGCGCCCTATGTTCCAGCACAACCTCTGCCACCAATGCTTCCGCCGCTTGTGCCGGATCGCCCTCATACTGCGCCAAACGCGCCGCGCCCAGTTGCAGCCATGCCTCCTGATTGTCCATGGCCTGCGCCCGCTCCGCCCGTGCCAGCCATTCCACCGCCGTATCGCGTTCACCCTGGGCCAGCGCAATCAACACCCGCAATACCGCGTGGCTGGTCAAATTCTGCCCGCGCAGTTCCGCCTCCCATACCGCCAGCGCCTCGTCAGTCCGGCCATCTTCCAGCAGCACCGCCACCTGTCCTAATGGAGTCCGCACCTCGAACAAGCTGGCCATTTCCGCCTGCATGTCCGTCTGTCCCCAGGCCGGATGCAAATCCGCGTCCGGGTCAGCGACCAGTGCCTGCCTATAAGAAGCTCGCGCCACTTCCTGCAATCCCAGAGCCTCTGCATATAAACCCACACTATACTGCAACTGCCATGACTCCGGCGCGAGAGCTGCCGCCGTTTTCAACATGTCCAGACCTTCCTGCTGGCGATCATGGTTCCACAGCAGCAGCCCCAGGTTAGCGCGATACGGCGCGTAATACGGCTCCTGCTCCACCACACGTGCATAGGCTTCCAGCGATTCCAGCCCGGCATGGAGATCACCCTGATGATAAGCCATGCCCAGCAAAAACGCCTGCTGTGCCCGGTACAGGCTCAAATCCGGCTCGTACTCAATTGCACCTTGCAGCAGCCCAGCGGCTCCGCGGTAATCCTCATTCTCATGTGCCAGCACAAGTGCATCCCAATACTTGTTATACACCGTGCTGCTCCACCACCCTGTCAGCAGCAGCAGGGCAGGCAGCCCAGCCAGCGCGACAGGATGCCCGATCAAGCGCCAGCGCGTGCTCAGTGGCACAGAGTCAGCCGGAGCCGTCGCCAGCACCAACACCACCATACCTACCAGTGTAATCGTCGGCATCATTGCGGGCACATCCAAAAGATGATGCACGGCAAAACTGACCGCCGCCGCAATTGCACTGGCAGTCACTGCCCGTTCACGCCCGGCCATCTCGCGAAAATTACGCCGCATGATGGCCACCACCACTACCATCGTCACCACCAGCGCGATCACCCCCGGCAAACCGAGTTCCGCCGCAATGTGCAGCGGCGCGTTATGCGCGTGGCTGTGCGGTGTTTCTTCCGGCATAGACGCGAAGCGTGTCAGATGCCGCCCGAAAGTAAAAAGGCCGTAACCCGTCAGCGGCCTTTCCATGAATTGATTCAGTGCCGCCTCGTACAGATAGGTGCGCAGCCCAATATCACGCCCCGGCGCGCTGAGGGATCGTACCAGCAGCACCCCCACCATCGCCCCCACCAGCATGACCAGCAGCGCGCCTGCAATCACTCCCACCCGCAAAGCTGCCTTCTGTCGAGCCCACCATCCCCGCAAATTCCGCAGTGACAGCAGGTTATACTGCTCCAGCAGCAGCACGAACCCAACGACCAGATCCCAAACTTCGACCGAGATCCGACGATGCGTCAACAGTAAGAGTGATCTTGTTTCCATCCTGTTTTTCGTTTACGGTCGCCTCCGAACCAAGCCT
>JBGSXK010000509.1:0-5627 GCA_041751455.1 Anaerolineae bacterium | reverse complement strand
GGGGACAATATTCAGATCCCCTTTGCCCTGGAATTTGGCGTGCTGATCCGTGAAGAGGTCGAACGCAGTGAGCCTGTACTGTTCAATGTTGAGCTGGACTTAGAGCAACGACAGGTCATCGTGCAGCGTTCACAGGTTACGACCCACACTTATACACTGATCAGTCGGGTTGAACGGGATATCACCGTGTTGATTGAACGGCGGGATCCGACACGCGATGAATATTATGAAATGCCCGCTCCTGCATTTAGTGGGTCAGGCCATACGCGCTGGTCAGTGTCTGTATCCGGCAACTCCTCCACTACCTTTGCGGTACACATTCGATCTCTTCAGGACAGCCGGGAAGATATTTCTAAATGGAAAGCTGATTTTATTGAGCAGTTACGTCATCAAGGTTTTCTGGCCGACCAACTCCATAATCAGCTTCAGGCCTTGCTGGAGGCAAAACAGCAGGTTACGGATGCAGCCAGCGAAATGAAGACGTTACAGGCTGAGCACCAACGCATCCAGGCATTACAGGAACAGCTTCGGAAAAATCTGGGGGCGTTAGGGGATTCGCAGCGTGAAACCGCTATCCGCGATCAACTGCTCACTGATCTGGAGAACAGTGAGAATCGCCGCCGCACTCTTGAAGCACGAGCTGTTACGCTTGAGCAGCAGGCCCATCAGGCTAATATCCGCCAGGAAACTATCCTGAATGATATCTATGCCTCAGAGTAGGAATAAAAGACTGAAATGACTCACGTGACCCTCAAAGTCAAGTCTCTGAATTGGTGGGAATAAGGTGGAAGACTGCCCGCACGACTGGCGAAATGTATATCATTATCTGGGCTTTGTGAGCGTGCATTCAGATCGTGGCAGTGAGTTCGCTAGTGCCAGATTTCGTCGTCGAGCGGATGAGGCGAAAATCTGCTTGCGCATGAGGGGGACAGATAGCGGTAGACCATTCTGCAGCGCTTAACACTTGATCTGCCTTCTGGCGCTGACCTTCTACGACCAGCTTCAGCAGCCCGGCAAGAACGCTCCTGACAGCGAGCCACAAAACCCGGCACTGAGTCAGCCTTCGCAGCAGCGGCGCGGTGTCTGAACAGGTGATAGGCGAACATCAGGCAGACATTGGTCTGTGGTCGGAAATAGGTGTGGACAGCCCGCACAAATTAACAGCACGCCAGCCCACACCGATATTAGAATAACCTCTTATGGATTTTGTCACCGAAGAGTTTACCAAACACACGCTGGGTCATGCTGGGTAATGGGATGTGATCATCGACATTGCCGGGAGTGAGCGCGAAGGCGATGATCTGGCCGTCATAGTTGATGATCAGGTGCAGTTTGAAGCCATAGAACCAGCCCATGCTGAGGCGCAGGAAGACGTACAACAGCAGCCCCATTGACTGCATGAGGGTGAAAAAACGCGGATAAGGCAGATGCTTCAGGGCTTCCAGAGGCACTTTGAGCGCGTCTTCATCTTCGACGGAAACCACGATGAACGGCTGGCAAAAGCCACTGGCGGCGAAGTCAGCCTCGATATGCTGCTGGCCGGGCTGGATGTGACCTACAGCAACTATCGCTTTATATCGAGGCCTCACCACCTGACAAAATCTGACAGATTGAGCGTTTTTCTGTCATGCCGCGTAAAAAGAGCAGGGGAGGGGATGCCACGAAGCCCGGTTATACATAACGCTCGATGTCGTCCAAATGCTCCCGGCGGTGGCTGGCGCGCGACAGATTGAAGGGCGGGCCGAGCGCCAGCAGCTGCGCCACCAAATCGTCCGGCAGCGCTGCCACCCGCCGGTCGATCTCCTCAGCCGTCTCAAGCGTAAGCTGCGCAGCAGTGCGTGGTGGCAGCGCTAAACACAGCGGTTTGGCTGCATCATTGATCCAGTCCACATCCTCCGGCTCCCAATCTGCCTGAGAAGGCGCAGCTCCGCTTGCCCATTTGTCCATCAGGTAAAGCGCTCGCGCATCCCAGAAGGCCAGGTGGGCCAGCACTCCGGCCACAGTCCAGCCAGCGGCCATGGGACGGCTGAGCTGGGCATCGCTCAAGCGTTCGACCAAGGCTCTCAACCGTGACCGTTCAGCATCGTTTTCGGCAATATAAGGTTTATCCATAACTGTGTATCCTTAAATGGATATTCAATGCGGCGCTACGCTCGTCATTCCACCTCATCAAAACGCCAAACACCCGCGCGACTATGACACTTGGCTCTACCGTGAGCGTCATTCGGTGGAGTGTTTTATCAACAAGATTAAGCATTTTCGTCGTGTTTTCTCCCGTTTCGACAAACTGGCTCGCCGTTACTTAGGTTGTCAAGTACCCAAAAAGTGAAGACCGTTGTCTGCCAAGTGTTGGGCAGCATAGGCAACCGGTCAAAGCTGATCGTGCATATACCCCATTTCATTGGAAAGTTCCTGGGCGACCATAAGCACAAGATCGCGTGTGGATTGCAATATGTGTGGTTCGCTGCTGTCTGCTGCCACACAAATGGAAGCAATGACATTACCGGTGTAATCCTGAACAGGAGCACCAATGCCTAACAACCCCAAACGGTGTTCTTCGTTATCGACAGCATAACCCTGCTGGTGTATCTGTGCCAAGTGCCGTTGAAGGTCCTGCCGGTCGGTGATGGTATTGGTAGTATGATTGCGAAACTGCACGTTTTCCAGAAGTTCGTTTAGCTCACGCTGCGCCATATAAGCCCACAGCACCTTGCCCGCCGCAGAGCAATACCCTGGCGCCTCTCCCCCTATATCAGTAGATGGAATGTTAAATTCTGAATGGATGACACGCTCAATGTACACGGCACGGGACTCTGCAATTATTGCGAGATGAGCGACACCCTTTGTATGGTCCACCAGATGGCGCATATAAGGTAGAGCGAGTGCGCGCAGATCGAGCTCGGAGAGCACTTTGGAGGCGATCATCCGCAGCCTGGCGCCGACGAGGTATTTTCGATTTGCATCCTGTTTGACATATTGCATGGACTGAAGGGTGTTGAGCAGGCGATGGACAACGGTTTTATCCAATTCGAGCTGCGCGGCCACTTCCGTCACACCGCTAGGACCATTTCTGACCAGTACTTCCAGAACAGCTAGCCCACGTTCCAGCGATTGCACATTTCGACTCATAATACAGGTTTTCCTAAATCGTTTCCTATTGCGAACCAACGTTGCGTTATAAGATAAAAATCGTAGCAGATAGCCCATTTTTGTCAATGATGTTGGCTCCTGATAGCGTAAAATTCGTGAAATATTATGCAAACTTGACATGGATGGCCTTAAAGGATATAAGAAAAGTTACATTATCTCCATATGGGAAACGCTGTGGTTTAAATAACAACAGCATATCAAAAAGGAGGGTGGCATTTCAGAATACAGAACCGTTTACTTATATTCATAGGCCCTATTTTCCAAGGAGTTCCAAAAATGAAAATCGCACGTCGTACACTTTTTCTTGTTTTGCTAACTGGCCTGCTCTCGCTTGCGGTAACGGGAACAGGTATCGCGCAGGGTGATGACCTGTCAGGCGAGTTAACAGTCTCTGTCGAAGCCTGGATGATCGATAAATACAACATGACGGAGTTGGAGGAGCGTTTTGAGGCTGCTCATCCCAATGTGGAAGTAACAATCATCACGCACGAGGGACTGGGCGCCAATTACCTGAATATCTTCCTGCAATGGGCCCAAACAGGTTCAGCGACTGCCGATCTCTACTTCGGCGGTCTGGTCAGCCAGATTAGCCCGGCTATGCTCGACGATTTGCTCATCCCCTGGGATGATGTGATGGTCGATGAACTGGCACCCGATCAATGGATTGCCGCTTTCCTCGATTCTGCCTATGTCGATGGCCCGGCGGGCACGAATTATCCCACGCTTCCCGGCCTGGGAGAAACGATGAACTTCCAGTACAACATCGGTTTACTCGAAATGGCTGGATTGGTGGATAGCGATGGCGCTGCGATCGTACCGACCACCTATCAGGAAATTGCCGAATACGCCTGTGCATTGGCTGAACTCGAAGTTGATGGCACAGGTATCGTTGGGCTCGAAATGGAATACGGCATCAACTTTGCTCCGGATACGTGGGCAGCCGCAGTGATCGCCTCGGAAGGCACCTATCTTACTGAAGATGGCGTACCCAACTGGGACAGTCAGGCTAGTCGTGATTGGATCGAGTTCCAGAAAAGCATTGTTGATCAGGGCTGCGGCGGCACAGCAACCTTCACCGATAACAATGGCGCCCGCAACGGGTTAAATGCTGGTCAGATCGCGATCATCAATGCCTCCAACTCGCGTTCTACCGAAGGCACCCGAGCCATGTGTGCCAATGTCATGCCTTGCCCCACTGGCGAAACGGTCGAAATGTTCGGGTATCCGGGTGATGGCGGCGTGTTGGCTTTCTCACATCAGATTTATATCCCACGCGTTGCCACCAACGTGGAGCTGGCGCGCGCTTTTGCTCGCGAAGCCATCCTGGGTGAATATGGGCAGACCTGGTCGGCCATTCATTTTGGCAAGATGCCCACCATCTGGGCAAATTACGACGCCCTTCCCGAAAACCCCAACTTTGCGGTTGTCCGCGCTGAACTGGAAGGTTCTGCTATGGGACAGTGGCGTTACCGTGATGGGCAACTGCTGCGCCAGGCTTATGTGGATGAACTCCAGCTTTACCTCATCGGCGACCAGACACTCGATGAGATGATCGAAAGCCTCATCGCCGTTCTGGATGATGCAGACCTGACCCAACCCGCTGCTCGTGACATGTAATTACCCTATATAGTTGTCATAAACCAGCCGTATGCGCCCGGTATTGACAGGTGCATACGGCATCTGAATTTTTAAGAGGCGGGGGTATGGTGAAAACCAACACATTGACCGATCGCTCCACACACAACGCGCACCAGAAGTATGCGTCGGAATTGCAGCGTCGGCAGGAACGATTCGCTTTTCTGCTGATACTGCCATCAATTTTGATGATTGTGCTTTTTATCGGGTACCCGGTTGTCTATTCCTTTTTGCTGACATTTTCTAACTTCACTATTCAAGAAGTTTACTGGTTCGAGGCCGGGCTTTCCAATTATGACCGGGTATTGAATGATCAGGCATTCATCAGGGCATTCAAGTTCACCCTCGCCTACACAGCCGCTTATGTCCCGATCAGTGTTCTGTTGGGATTATTTGTCGGGGTGCTTTTGCAGCAGGTCAAGGTCGGAGCTACCTTTTTCCGCAGTTTATTATTCCTGCCCACAGTCATTCCCATCACAATGGGTTTGCTGATGTTCCAGTGGGTGCTTGACCCCAACAATGGCGTCTTCAATCATCTGCTTGCCAATGTGCTGGGCCAGCCAGATTGGACACATAACTGGTTAGGGGGATTGGACAGCGTCTTTCCGACACTGGTCGCCATCACCTTGTGGGGGTTTGGTCCATGGATTCTGATGTTGGCCGGGTTACTGGCTATTCCCAAAGATTACTACGAGGCTGCGCGTGTTGACGGCGCTACCCCTATTACCGAATTCTGGTTTATCACCCTGCCCCAGATGCGTCACACCCTGCTGGTTGTCACCACGCTCCAGATGATTAAGGCACTCAAGATTTTTGTGCCGATATATATGCTGACGGATGGC
>JBGSXK010000508.1:0-8843 GCA_041751455.1 Anaerolineae bacterium | reverse complement strand
CAAGATTAACGCTATACAGGGTGCGATTAACGGAGGGTGGATCAATGTTTTGGTCACTGACCATATGACCGCGCTCCGATTGATGAATTAGCAGCGCATCTGAACAGTAATTTATGTCGTCTTGCGAGTGAATATATATGCGATTTAAGAATATAAATTCATAGAAAGCAGCGAGTGATTGAAGAACCCACCCGTTCTACGGGCAAGGAGACCGAAAATGGAAATTCAGGAACTCAAACGCAGGTCAATTCGCTATCGAAAAACCGTTTTACGGATTATCAAACATGCCAATGCGGGACATACCGCTGGCAGCCTGTCGTGTGTTGATATTCTTAACGTCCTTTATAACCGTGTGATGAATATCAACCCGGATAACTTCAAAGACCCTAATCGTGACCATTATATTCAGAGTAAAGGTCATTCGGTGGAAGCCCTTTACGTTGTTCTCGCCGACAAAGGTTTTTATCCTGAGTCTGAGCTAGATACGCTGAACTGTTTCCAGTCGCATTTTGTCGGACATCCTACCCGTAAGGTTAATGGGATTGAACACAATACGGGCGCACTAGGACATGGATTGTCTGTCAGTGTTGGGCTGGCACTCGCCGCCAAAAAGGATGGACAGCCTCATCGTATCTTTACACTGCTCGGAGATGGTGAACTTGCCGAAGGTTCAAGCTGGGAAGCGTTGATGGCCGCGTTACATTATCGATTAGATAATCTGGTCATTATCATTGACCGCAATACGCTGCAAATCACGGGGCGTACCGAAGAAGTGATGGGGCTGGAACCACTGGTCGAAAAATTTACGGCGTTCGGCTGTGCAGTGCAGACGTGTGATGGTAACAGCATCGAAGAACTTGTTCATGTGTTCGATCAACTTCCATTTGAGAAGGACAAACCGAACCTGGTCTATGCCCGCACGGTCAAAGGTAAAGGCATCAGTTTTATGGAAGATGTCGCCCAGTGGCATCATAAAGTGCCGAATACAACCGAATTCGAGGCAGCTTTACACGAACTGGAAGCAGCGGAGGCGACGCTGTGAGCGGATTATCTGCTGGACGTTCGAATCTGGATGAATTTTCTGAGACCTTGCTGAATCTGGCAAAAGCTGACCGGGATATTGTCGTGCTGACCAGTGACTCGCGGGGTTCTGGCAGGCTCACATCGTTTGGCACTGCACTGCCCAATCAGATCATCGAAATGGGCATTGCTGAGCAGAATTTGGTCGGTGTTGCCGCCGGGCTTGCCGCGGCTGGCAAGAAAGTTTTTGCGGTATCGCCTGCTTGCTTCCTGACGGCACGGGCGCTGGAACAGATTAAAAACGACGTAGCCTATTCCGACCATCCGGTGAAGCTTATTGGCATCAGTGCAGGGGTAAGTTACGGGGCGCTTGGTACAACCCATCATTCACTGCATGATTATGCAGCGCTGCGTGCCATCCACAATATGACGGTTATCGCCCCCGCCGATAATCATGAGACGCACGCCGCCATCTCCGCAGCACTAACTTATCCAACGCCGGTTTATATTCGCATGGGCAAAAAACCCATGACTACCCTGCATTCCCCTGGCACGATTTTTGAGATCGGTAAGGCAATAACTGTGCGTGAAGGAAGCGATGTCACATTCGTCGCCACCGGCGAGACGGTCTATCCTGCGTTCCTTGCGGCGCAGCAGCTTGAGACCGAAGGGTTATCCTGCCGGGTCATCAGTATGCACACGGTAAAGCCGCTCGATAGCGATACCCTGCTGAACTCAGCCCAGAAAACCCGCGCTCTGGTTACTATCGAGGAACACAGCATTTTTGGTGGTATGGGGGAAGCGTGCGCCAGCGTTTTGATGAAGCATCGAATCAACCTGCCATTCCAGATTGTTGGCATACCAGACGAATATACGATTACTGGTAGCCAATCGGAGATATTTGATTACTATGGTATCTCTGCCTTAGGGCTGGCAGCAACAGCACGAAGCCTGTTAGAGCGCGAGGGGGCACGCTAAGCATCCCTGGTATGTGCCCCAACCAAAGTAGGCCCTGAAGGCTTCATTGAGAACTGCTGCCGCATAGCTGTTCGTCAGCGCCGCATGAGGCTCAAGGCTATTCTTGCAGATGTGATGCATGAGTCTCTGTAATTCTGGAACTTCATGCTGCCATGTATCAACTGCCCCTGCTCAATTGCCTCCAGTGCATCGATGGTTTGATACATACCCATGCCGAGTACCCCCATCAATACAGCTCCAACGCCGAGAGTTCAGGTAGCGTCGAAGCTCGTACTGTGTAGTCCCTGGCGGAGGTTTTCGTGGGCCCATTCCAATTCGGAAAGCGTTGGATCGGCACCAGGCGAATTCCAAAACATCCCCAATGGGGTTTTGCGAAGCGCCCCGGTTTTCCATCCTCAATAGCTCACAATGATGGCGGGATAATCTGTGTCCCTCAGGGTTAGCGCTTCGGTGCCATTACTGGCCTTATAGCGCTCAACTTGCTGTGCCACCCAATCCAAAGGGCTTGGTATGTATTCACTCATCACTCATGATGATCTTCCATATATCCCTGCTGGCCTCCTCTCCGAATGTGAGAAACAGGCAAAAATTCGAACTCGACTGTATCAGTACTGGCTTTTGCCCACCAAAACAAGAACCGCTGACGACTCACAGGCGCGACCCACGCCGAATAAACTGCGCGAGTTTTGCGAAAAAATCCTCGTGAATAAAGCGGGTATTGACACTGTCGTAAACCCGTATAGGTCGGTATTGTCCAGTGTGAATATAGTGCATTTGTTGATCGAACGTGGGTGCCGGTCGCCATGACCATTCACCACACTCAGGATCCATGATGATTCCAATACATGGGGAATCACCGAGGGAGCGAAATTCCATGTGCGGAGTAGTCTTTGCATTGTATTCTAAAAGTTGCTCAACCAGATATTTGCCAATCTGACCCTGCGGATATACTTTCTCGATCAGTTCCGCGTAGGTTACGCCCATCGTCCGGTAGGCAGTTCTAGGCACTTGCCACAATTCTAATTTCGACTTCATTACCACATTAGCGGCGTGAATATCATTCGATAGATTGTATTCTTGACCACCACTTGGCCATGTCCCGCCTCCAATCCAGATCACGCGAATGTTTCGAGCTTCTATATTTGGTTCGACTAAGAGCGCAGATGCCATGTCGGTGAGTGGCCCATAGAATGCGATATGAAGTGGTCGAGTATCGTTTTTCATCGCCTCTTCAATAATGAGACGAGCACCAGGCGAGTCCACGGGTGTCGATTCGTCAGGCATGGCGTGTGTCGCCCCATCCTCTATCCGCACGTCGCCTTCCAACCCCATGAGGCGCAGAATAAGCATGGTCTCGTCATGGCTATCCTGCATACTGGTGGCAGACTTGCCTGTGCCGAAATGTGCAGGGATGATGCCGTGAAGCTCGAATGATGGTGTCAGTATCGCTTGTACAATCGCAAATTGGTCATCGGCCTCATTCTTAGCATCTGTGTTGACGATGACCCGTTGCTTGGCTTCTGGCGGATATTGCACATCAAATATTGTAAAGTCATTCATTGGGAAACACTCCTATTGTTTGATCTTGTAAAGCGGCATCGCATCTCACCTTTGAAGGACGTGCATCGGCAATACCTAATTTCGAGATTCAGGCCGCAATTATCCGTGCCCGATGTAGCGGAAGTTGGACGCCCAGGTTTATATAGGATCCCCCATGACCCATTACTAATACAATCCGGGTCGCTGTCGCCGAAAAAGCGACTTTCCAACAAGGACGAGAGGATCAATAATCCTAACGGATTTAGATGTTCAGTCGGTATTGATACGAAACACATCATTACTTGAATAAATATTCAATATGCATGTTTTATGCCAATGGCAGACAATGTAGCTAAATTCCGGATTAATGTCAAGTAATTGATGAAAAGGGGAGTGGCTAAAAGAGAAGGCAGGTGTTAAATTCAAACAATGCTCTGCTCATTAAAGAGGGTTGTTTGTAGCTTAAGAATTAACTATTTCACATAAGTGCCGGACAGAATTCGAACAGCACTCATGCAAGAAAAAAGCACTTGAAAAGTAAGTTCAAGTGCTTTTTTGCTCAGTGCGGGGAGGACAGGATTCGAACCTGCGGCACCCTGTAACAGGTGCAACTGCTTAGCAGGCAGCCCCAATCGTCCACTCTGGCACCTCCCCAATATGCTGTTATGATGGTAACTCTGCGGAGCGAGAGGGATTCGAACCCCCGGAGAGCATAAACCCTCAGTGGTTTTCAAGACCACCGCCTTAAACCACTCGGCCATCGCTCCATCAGTTTTGGAATTGAGGAAATTCTAACATATGAGGCGACTGCGGTCAATGCTGCAATCAATGCTATAATTTCGCTCGACACGAGAGATCATCAAACACGAAACGAGCCTGCATGGATTTTACAGCGCTTCTCTTTTTCGCTTTTGGAATCACCTATATTGGGGGAGTGGTTTATCTGGCAAATCAGGTCGAAGCTGCCCGCCTGCAACAGTCTGTCCCCACAAAATCGGGGCGAAGTGAGCAGGAAGCCACCTTCCCCGGCACCGAGATCCCCCGGTCACTGACCCTGCGCTGGATGCTATACGGAATGATAGGGCTGATGTTTGCTGCTGGATTTGTCGTGCTGCAAACCGCGTTGTTTGTGGAAATGGCGGGCAGCCTGGATGGTGAGCTGCAAAACCCTTTGCGGGATGTACAGATTGATATGCCTACAGCAGTGATAGTCTTTGGGCTGGCAATGTTCTTAAGCTATGGGGCATTTCGTCTTGTAGCATTTGAGGACATGCGGCGCAGGGTGCAGCGATGGATCGGCGCACGTGGATATTATGACCCGGATTCACCCGTACACACGACAGCCGTCGTGTTAATGCTGGCGATTGTGGTCTGGACATTTGCGACATTTGTCCTTCAGGGTGGCATCAGCGGGATGGCGCAGGATTTGGCGCAGCGCGGTTATGATCCCAGCGATCTGATCTTTGAAGGGGCGCTGCGTGTCATGATTGCGCTGCTGGGGGTGGGACTGGCGATCCGTCGCGATTGGGCGCAGACGACGGCGCGTTTGGGTTTGCGTGTACCCACCCGCCAGGATGTGATCCGGGGCACGGGAATGGGGCTGTTGCTCATTGTGTTCATGATTGTTTTTGGTTTAATATGGGAAGGTTTGGCCAGCCCTGAAGTGATCGAAGAACAGACTGCGGCCAGCGATCAGTTGAACCAGTTGTTTTCCACTCTGCCGCTGGCTTTTCTGCTGGCCATTACAGCGGCGGTGGGTGAGGAAATCTGGATACGAGGCGCTTTGCAACCCGTATTCGGTATTCTGGTCAGCAGCCTGTTCTTTGTGCTGCTGCATACCCAGGTGTTGCTTACGCCCGGTATCCTGCTGATTTTTATCGTGTCGTTGGGGTTCGCGTGGCTGCGGCAGACGACCAGCACCACTGCGGCTATTATTGCTCACTTTATATTTAACTTTATCCCGCTGGCCTTACTATCACCGACCCTCTGAGTGGAGCGTTTGATGTTTTCAAGATGTTTAGTGCTGCTCCTGTTTCTGACGATAGGGATCACTTTCCCGGTTATGGCGCAGGATAATGTGCCGGAGCAGGAGGCGACGGAAGAACTGCCCATCTCTGAGCTGGTGTTTAACTGGTACGCCGAGGTGATCTTCCCGCAGGGAGTACGCTTTTTTGTCACACCGCTTATACCCATGAACGAGATTCGGGAAGCCGTGCTGACTGTACAGCCAGAGGGACAGCCGCAGCAGGTGATTCCTATCGATTTTAGCGAACCTCTCCAGGCTGGCGAAGGTTTTACCGATCTGGCGCATCTCTGGGAATTTGCGCCGGAGATGCCGTTATTCCACGAAATCACGTATCAATGGCGTATAACTGGCACATCCGGTCAGGTCGCTTCTGTGCGTGATCGTATGCTTCTGACGGATCAGCGCGCACAATGGAGTCGCGATGAAGACCCATTAGGTTTTATCAACCTGACGGTGCCTGCTGAGGGGCTTTCTCCCCGGCAGATACGGCAGAATGTCCTGCTGGCTTATAACCTCATTTCCGCCAATACGCGCCGCACACAGGCCTTTAATATCGTACTCTATCATGATGATTTGCCGGCTTCCGGGTGTCTGCCCGGTGATGGTGGCGCACAGGTGGCCGTCGCCCCGCTTAGTGGGGTGCAGGTGCCCTGTGACGAAGGGCGGGCACTGGAAATTTATGCCGCCAACGGATATCAGGTCGTGCAGAGTCGCGCCGCTACACTCGCGGGAATCCAGGCCGCTATGATTGAGTTTTTTACCCATCAGTTCTACGCACCCATTTGGGGCAGCGCAAATGTACCCGACTGGTTTAAGGTGGGTCTGGCGCAGTTTTATGTGCCTGCGCCCAAAGCCGGGCTGCTGGGGACGGTGCAGAATATGGCCCGCAGCAATCAGCTTCTTGACCTGGAGGATATGTCCCAGGGTCCAGCGTCTTACAATACCACTTGGCGCGCACAGAGTTATGCTATGGTGTTGTATATTGCGGACATGATTGGTGTACAGGGCTTATATGATCTGGCCTATGAGGCAGGGACGACAGAAAGCAGTTTTCAGGCCACCTATGAGGCAGCAGTGGGGCAGGGTTTAAATGCACTGCTGCCCAATCTCCGCCGCTGGATATTTACAGAGGGAGCCACGCGCGCTTTTGGTTACACACCCTACCAGGCCGAAACCCCTACTACCACCGTCACGGCAACCGTAACCCCCAGTCGAACCGCAAGTCCTACCTTAACTGCAACGGCAACCCTCACACCGAGCGTGACCGGTGTGCTGACAGAGACCCCCACCGCCACCCGCACCCCATCCCGCACTCCCACGCTGCGTCCGGCGACGATCACACCGCGCCCGGCAGGTAGTCTCTTCACACCTACACCTGTGCCGCCGCCCAACCCCCTCAGTGAGCCGACCACCCAGACCGGACTGCTGGCGGTATTGTTCGCGGCGTTGGCGGTGGTGGGGGCACTTTATCTGTTTATTCGTAGACGAGACGAGTTGTGATGAATCTTTATGCGCTCACTTTAGATGAATTAACACAGTTGCTTGCCGAATGGGGTGAGCAGAAATTCCGTGCGAAACAAATCTGGGAATGGTTATACGAGAAGCGTGTCACTTCGTTTGAAGCGATGACAAATCTGCCGGGTGCGCTGCGGCAGCGGCTGCAAGCGGAAACCACATTGGGGACTCTCACCCTTGTGACGGAGCAGATCAGCCGGGATGGCACGGTAAAGCGTCTGTACAAACTCACCGATGGGCAGTTAATCGAATCCGTGCTGATGCTGTATGATGATGATCGGCGCACGGCCTGCATTTCCACCCAGGCAGGCTGTGCGATGGGCTGTGTGTTTTGTGCTACCGGGCAAATGGGATTTGTGCGGCATCTGCGTGCGGACGAAATTTTTGAGCAGGCACTGCGTTTTGCGCAGGAATTGGAGCAGCAGGGCGAGCGCTTGAGTAATGTCGTGCTGATGGGTATGGGCGAACCCTTTCATAATTATGATGAATCAGTCAGGTCAGTTCGCCGCCTGATGCATGATCTTGGCATCGGCGCACGCCATATCACGATCAGCACGGTTGGACTTGTCCCCCAGATCGAACGATTTGCCGACGAAGAACTCCAGGTCAAGTTGGCCATCAGTTTACATGCGGCTACCGATGAGGAGCGCGCCGCGCTGCTGCCAGTCAATAAACGCTGGCCGCTGCATGAACTGCTGGCGGCCTGCCGTGAGTATGTGCGCAAGACTGGTCGGCGCATCACCTTTGAATGGGCCGCCATCGCCGGGCAGAACGATACACCAGAGGAAGCGCATAAGCTGGGCGCGCTGCTGAAGGGATTGCTGTGTCATGTGAACATTATCCCGCTGAATCCCACAGGTGGCTATGCGGGCAGGCCGTCGGACATGGCGGCTGTCGAGCAGTTTATCGCCATTCTTGCTACTTATGGTGTCAGTGGGACGGTGCGTGTGCGGCGTGGCATTGATATTGATGCGGGCTGTGGGCAGTTGAAATCCAAAGTCATTAAAGCTGCCGATATTCCCTCCACAGGTTAAGGTCAGTCCGCGATTGCCATTTGCAGCGCAACTTTGTAAGATACACGCTGTTCTATCTTTTAAAGGATAAGTATGGTGCCAAATGCTGTACGTATTGCCGCCTCAATTCTGGCGGCAGATTTTACACGCCTGGGAGATGAGATTCAGCAGGCCGAGGCGGCTGGCTGTGATTTGATTCATATTGATGTGATGGATGGGCGTTTCGTCCCTAATATCACAATGGGGCCGCTGGTGGTGGAGGCGGCACGTCGCAGTACGTCGCTGCCGCTGGACGTGCATCTGATGATTGTTGAGCCAGAGCGCTATGTGGAGGAGTTCGCCAGAGCAGGTGCCACCCGTATTGATGTGCATCTGGAAGCCTCGCCCAATCTGCATCGCACGTTGCAGGCGATCCGGCAGGCGGGGTGTCAGGTCGGCGTAGCTATCAACCCGCATACTCCGGCCAGCGCCTTATCTGAGATAATGCACATGCTCGATGCGGTGCTGGTGATGACAGTGAATCCCGGCTTTGGTGGGCAGACACTTGTGCGTGAAACACTGCCCAAAGTCAGCCAGTTGCGCACAATGATTGCGGCCAGTGGACGGCAGATTGAAGTGGCATTAGACGGAGGGATGAACGTCGAGACTGTGCAGGTTGGCGCAGCGTCCGGGGCGGATGTGCTGGTGGTCGGCAGCGCGATTTTCAGCGGTGAACATAGTGTCCAGGCTGGAATGCAGCGTTTGCGCAGTGC
>JBGSXK010000507.1:0-11056 GCA_041751455.1 Anaerolineae bacterium | reverse complement strand
GTGTCCTGTGGAGCGATGGCGAAGCTTTCGATGCAGATGACGTGATCTTCACGTTTGAACTGATTAAAGAGTTCCCCGGCCTGGATCGCGGTGGCGTGTACCAGTTTACCGATAGCGTCGAAAAAACCGGTGATTACAGCGTTCAGTTCAACCTCAACAGCATATACACCCAGGCCCATACCATCATCGGCGGCACACAGATCGTCCCCGAACATCAGTGGTCAAGTGTAGAAGACCCGGTAACATTCACCAATGAGACCCCGATTGGCACTGGCCCGCTGACAGAGGTCGGCAACTTCAGTGACCAGTTGATGGAAATGTGCGCCAACCCCAACTGGTGGCAAACAGGCCCTAATGGTGAGCAGCTTCCGTACATTGACTGCATCCAGCAGCCGCTGTACCTGGGCAACGACCCGGCCAACCTGGCCGCCGCCAATGGTGATCTGGATTGGATTGGTAACTTCATCCCCGACATTGACACCACTTTTGTCGCGGCAAATCCAGACAACCACTTCTATTACTTCTGGCCGGGTGGCGGCACCGTTCAGCTCTATATGAACACCACCAAGGCCCCGTTTGACGATGTGAATTTCCGCCGCGCGCTGAGCATGGCCATTGACTATGACAACGTGGTGGATATCGGTATGTACGGTTACACCGTGCCCGCCAACCCCACCGGCCTCGGCCCGCGTCACGAAAACTGGATTAATGCCGACGCAGTTGCATCAGCCCAGGCTGCTGGCCAGGGCACCTATGACCCCGATGCCGCCGCCGCCGCGCTGGACGAAGCTGGCTATGTGGATGCTGATGGTGATGGCTTCCGCGATATGCTGGATGGCTCTGCGCTGTCCTTCCGGGTGCAGGTGGTCAATGGCTGGACCGACTGGGTCACCAGCGTACAGATCATGAGCCAGAACTTCCAGGACATCGGCCTCAATGCAGCCATCGAAACACCCGATTTTGGTGTGTGGCTCAATAACCTCCAGACCGGTACTTATGACGCTTCCATCGGCTGGAGCACCGCCGGCAATACCCCCTGGAATTTCTATCGTAATCAGTTGGACAGCACTCTGATCGGCGCTGACGGCCTGGCTAATGCCGAGCTGTGGAGCCGCTGGACGAGTGATGAAACCGATGAACTGATTAATTCCTTCGTCGCTACCGCCGATGAGGCCGAGCAGCGCGACATCATCAACCAGATTCAGAGCATCTTCGTGGAAAATGTGTCTGCGATCCCGCTCTTCCCTGGGCCGACATGGTATGAATACACCACCCACCGCTTTACCGGTTTCCCAACGCAGGAAGAATACTACGCGCAGGGCAGCCCGTGGGATGGCAATTCACGCCTTATCGTGCTGACACGCCTGCATTGCAAGGACGCAACAAGCTGCGGGCAATAACATAATCCTGTAAGTGTGGGGCTGGTAGGTGTATTCCTTCCAGCCCCATTTTGAAATAGGATTTAGCTGTTAGCCGCTAGCGATGAGCTGGTCACCGTGATACTGATCGTTAACGGCTGAAAACTAAAAGTTCAAAAGGATTGAGGCTTATGCGTTTTCTTTTCAGAAGATTATCGTTCTACATGGTGGCGGCCCTGATCGCCATTACCCTCAACTTTGTAATTCCGCGCTTGATGACAGGTGACCCGGTACAGTTGATTTTTGCGCGCTTTCAGGGTCGGCTCGACCCGCGTGCCATGGAATCACTGCGCGAGACTTTCGGTTTCGTGCAGGGGCCAATTCATGAGCAGTACTTCACCTATCTCAGCAACTTACTACGTGGCGACCTGGGACTTTCGGTATCACAGTTCCCGGTTCCCGTAAGGAATATTATCGGGACGAGCCTGGCCTGGACACTCCGTCTGATCGGCCTCGCGACGTTTTTGTCGTTTACCATCGGTACGCTATTGGGAGTCATGGCGGCTTGGCGGCGCAGCGGAAAAATTGACAGCGCGATCCTGCCTGTCCTCAGCGTCTTTGGCGCGTTCCCCTATTTCTGGATTGCCATGCTCGCCCTTTATATCTTCAGTTTCCGCCTGGGCTGGTTTCCGATGGGTCACTCCTACGATGTCACACTCCGGCAGGATTGGGGGGACTGGAATTATGTCAGCAGCATTGTGCGCCATGCTGCCCTGCCCACCATGGTGATTCTGATAACCTCGCTCGGTGGCTGGATGCTGGCCATGCGCAACAATATGATCGGTGTGCTGGCGCAGGATTACATCGTCATGGCACAGGCGAAGGGCTTGTCCGACCGCCGCGTGATGCTCACCTACGCGGCGCGTAACGCCATCCTCCCCAGCCTGACCGGTTTCGCCATGTCATTAGGGTTTGTCATCGGTGGGGCGCTGCTGACTGAGATAGTGTTCTCCTACCCCGGCATGGGTTACACTCTGCTATCGGCGGTAAATGCGCGTGATTATCCCCTGATGCAGGCGTGTTTCCTGATGATTACAATGGCCGTCTTAATCGCAAATTTTCTGGCGGACGTAGCTTACGTGCTGTTAGACCCACGCGCTCGTTAGGGCAGTAAACTAATATTTTGGAGTAAAGCATAATGGAACAAACAAAATCTGTCACCTCTGCCCTTCCTGTAAGCAGGACCCGCGTGCCTGCCCGCCAGCGCATCCAGCTTCCCGACTGGCTGCGCAGTATTTTGCGCAATCGCAAAGCCACAGTCGGGTTGAGCATCCTGATGATCTTCGTCTTTATGGCGATCTTCGCCGATCAGCTCACCGCCACTGCGCCCCAGAAGATGGTAGGCCGCCCCCATGTTGCCCCCTCTGCCGACCATCTCTTCGGTACCACACGTCAGGGGCAGGACGTATTCTCGCAGATTGTCCATGGTGCGCGCACGACCCTGATTATCGGCTTTGTGACCGGCACTATAATTACGTTCATTGGCATTATCGTCGGCCTGTCTGCCGGCTTTTTGGGCGGATGGGTGGATGAAGTACTGTCGTTGTTGATGAATGTGTTTCTGATCTTGCCCGGCCTGCCCCTTATTATCGTCGTTGCAGGCTGGCTGGACAGGCCGGGGCCATTCACTATCGTGCTGGTACTCAGTTTCACCAGTTGGGCCTATGGAGCACGTGTGCTGCGCTCCCAGGCGCTGGCGCTGCGCAACAGCGAATTTGTCGCGGCGGCACGTGTTTCCGGCGAATCCACCTGGCGCATTGTCACGGCGGAAATTCTGCCGAACATGATTTCGCTCGTGGTTTCTGGTTGGATCGGTGCCGTGCTTTATGCCATTCTGGCCGAGGCCGCGCTGGAATTCATCGGCCTGGGCGATCCCAACGCCATCACCTGGGGCACCACACTCTATTGGGCGCAGAACAATCAGGCACTGCTGACAGGAGCATGGTGGACCTTTGTGCCGCCGGGCGTGTGTATCGCGCTTGTCGGCCTCAGCCTCACCATGATTAACTACGGCATCGACGAAGTCACTAACCCGCGCCTGCAAAATAACACGTAAGGCCTGTGTTCAGGGGTACAGCGCGGCGTAAGATGCTGCGCCCCTGCCCAAAACGTATTGAAGTTTGAACATCGGCCCTGATTAAAGGAGATTATGAGTGGTTGCTATCCCTCAACACCAGAGCGATACCCACAACCCGGCGCAGGCCGACCTGCCGCTGTTACAGGTCACTGACTTGCAGGTGGAGTATCGTACCAAGCGCGGCCAGATCAAGGCTGTCGATCATGTCTCGTTCGACATCTGGCCCAATGAAGTCTATGGGCTGGCCGGGGAATCCGGCTGCGGCAAATCGACCATCGTCTACGCCGTGACCCGCCTCCACAAGCCTCCCGCCCATATCACTGGCGGCGAAGTCTACTTCCGGGGGCGCGATGTGCTGAAAATGACCGAAGAGGAACTGCGCGGCTACCGCTGGGAACATGCTTCCATCGTTTTCCAGAGCGCCATGAACGCCCTCAACCCGGTCATTACCATCGGTACACAGATCATCGACGCGATCCAGGCGCACAAGCCCGTGAGCAAAGAGGAAGCCCGTACACGGGCCAAAGAACTGCTGGAAACAGTGGGGATTGACCCCAAGCATGTGGACAGCTACCCGCACCAGCTCAGCGGTGGGATGCGCCAGCGTGCCGTGATTTCAATCGCGCTGGCCCTCAACCCGGAACTCATCATCATGGATGAACCGACAACGGCGCTGGATGTGGTGATGCAAAAGCAGATCATGCAGGAAATCACCTATCTGAAGCGTGAATTTGGCTTCTCTGTCCTCTTCATCACCCATGACCTGTCGCTGCTGGTGGAGTTTTCAGATCGCATCGGCATCATGTACGCCGGGCAGATCGTGGAGTCCGGCCCCTCGCGTGATATTTTCGAGAACCCGCAGCACCCCTATACCCACAAGCTGATGCACTCTTTCCCCAGCATTACCGGGCCGCGCCAGGAATTAGTAGGTATCCCCGGTTCGCCGCCCGACCTGATCTCTCCTCCCTCCGGCTGCCGTTTCCACCCGCGCTGCGATGTCGCCATCGCCGGACGCTGCCAGGAAATCATGCCGCTGCTGCAAATCGTGGGGCCACAGCACGAGGCCGCCTGTCACTTAATTGATGAGAAAAGAGCGCATGAATAAACCCAAAGATAATCGAGAGCCGATTCTGGAAACTCGTAACCTCAGCAAATCTTTTTATGTGGGCAATGCCCTGTCACGGGTGCAGATCAAAGCCGTGCAGGAAGCCAATATCCAGCTTTACCGGGGCCGCGTGACCGCGCTCGTGGGCGAAAGCGGCAGCGGTAAAAGCACGATTATCCGAATGCTGGCGCGCCTGTTCGACCCTACCTCCGGGGATATTCTGTTCAAAGGCGAGAATGTCGCCCCGGTGAAGAGCCGCAAAGGATTGCTGAAATATCGCAGCCAGGTGCAGATGATCTTTCAGGATCCGTTCAGTTCGCTCAACCCGGTGCATAAAATCCGTTATCACCTGGAACGCCCGCTGCAAATCCATCATAAAGCGCGCAAAAAGGCCGACCTGGATGCAAAAGTTGAGGAACTGTTGCAGCGTGTCTCGCTGGTACCCACCGAAGAATTTGCACCCAAATACCCGCACCAGCTATCTGGCGGGCAACGTCAGCGTGTAGCAGTGGCGCGAGCACTGGCTGTAGAGCCAGAAGTCATCCTGGCCGATGAGCCTGTCTCGATGCTCGATGTTTCCATTCGTATGGGCATCCTCAACTTGATGGCGAAACTGCGTGATGAAAACGACATCGCTTTCCTCTATGTCACGCATGACCTCGCCAGCGCGCGTTATTTCGCCGACGAAACACTGGTGATGTATGCGGGCTATATCGTTGAGAAAGCCGCCAGCGAAGACCTTGTGCAAGACCCCAAGCATCCCTACACTCAGCTCTTGCTGGCCGCTGTCCCCGACCCGGCGCGCGGCCTCAAGACCAACGAGGTTATCGAGGCAAAGGGCGAAAATCCGACCTTCGGCGCATTGGGGCCGGGTTGCCCCTTCGCTTCCCGTTGCCCGCATGTAATGGATAAATGCCGCGCGGCTATGCCACCCGTCACCGAACTGCCGGACTCACGCTGGGTACGCTGCTATCTCTACGAAGAAGCTGTCCCCGCCCGCACCTTGCAGGCCGCCGGAGATTAAAGCACCGAGTGCTGAGTGCACCTATCACTCAGCACTTTCTCTTACGGATCACTAAACCCTGAAAGCATCTTTGTACATTTATAGTCGGCTAAAGCCAGACAACTGCCCAGTGAGAAGGACGCTGAAGCGCCCTGTTTTTTTAGTCCCGTTTACAGGCCTTACCTATCCATTTAGCCAAATGCTAAAGCATTTGGCCCCAACACAGGCATTAACAAATATGCTCTCAGCACTCATTAGTTCTTAAGGTCGCCACACCGGGAAACGGTTTTGTCCCGCCCCCCAGGTCAGGCGGCGTGGCACACAACTTGATGCCCAGCCACCACAATCAGCCTCCACTATATAAATCTGCGTGCGTCCGTCTCGTTCCGACGCAAAAGCAATGAAACGGCCATCCGGCGACCATGCCGGGGTTTCATCTGCGGCTGGATGAAACGTCAACTGTCGCACATCTGGCAGACAGGCGCGGTCATCGCTGTCGCACAGACGCATGACATAAATTTCGGCGTTGCCGCTGCGTGCAGAGCTGAAGGCGATCCGTGTCCCATCCGGTGACCATGCCGGGTCCCAGTCATTGGCTGGGTCCAGGCTCAGGTTACGTGGATTACTACCATCAGCATTCACCATATAAATATCAGAATTCAGGCTGTCGCGCTGCGTCATGTAATAGAGGAGGCGCTGGCTGTCCGGTGACCATGCCGGGCTGAAACCTGTCGCCAGGGGATGGGCATTGCTGCCATCGGCATCCATCACATAAATCATATCGAAGCCATCCATCAGCGCGAAACGACGGCCATCCGGCGACCACGCAGGCCGCCAGCTCCGCCCCCGGTGTGTCAGCCGTTTCGAGATGCCTTCGGCCACATTCAGCAGGTAAATATCCGGCCCACCCTCGGCACTCCGAAACGAATAAAACGCCACTTGAGTGCCATCCGGTGACCACGATGGCGTATGATCTTCCGCTGCATGGCCTGTCAGGCGGCGCGTTAACCCGGTGCGCACATCCAGCCAGTACAAATCCCAGTTGCCATGCTGATTGGTCTGATAGGCGATCTGCGCCCCGCTGGCAAACAGACGTGGCACCGCCATCATACTCCCCCACAGGCATATCGTCAGCAGCAAGGACAGGCCAGCAATGCGCAGCCCTGAGCCGTTAAACACCGCTGTTAATGACCACCATCTTGAGCGTGGTCATTTCTTCAACCGCGAAGCGCGGCCCTTCACGCCCTACTCCCGAATCCTTCACCCCGCCATAAGGCATCTGATCCACACGGAAGGTCGGCACATCATTAATGATGACCCCACCCACATGCAACCGTTCCACCGCGCGCAGAGCTTTGTTCAGGTCACGTGTATACACCCCCGCTTGCAGGCCAAACGGCGATTCGTTAACCGCGTTCAAGGCGGTGTCGAAATCCTCGAAGGGCACTAGACTTACCACTGGACCGAAGACCTCTGCGCACATCACCTGCATCGTCTCCGCCACCTGATCCAGCACGATCGGCGGCACCAGCTTGCCCTGCCGTCGGGTCGGCGTGAGCGCCCGCGCCCCCTGGCTGAGTGCCTCATCCACCCAGCGCTCGATGCGCGCCGCCGCGTCTTCGTTGATCACCGGGCCGATATCTGTGGCCTCGTCCAGTGGGCTGCCCGTGACCAGCTTCTCGCTGGCCTCGGCAAAGCGCGCGGCGAATTCGTCATAATGGGCACGATGGATATAGATGCGCTGTACGCTGATACACGTCTGCCCGCTGTAGGCAAAGCTGCCCATCACCGTCCGGTTGAGCGCATGATCGAGGTTCGCTTCCTCATCAATCACTGTCGCCGCATTGCCGCCCAGTTCCAGCGTGACCCGGCGCAGCCCGGCGGCTTTCGTAATATGTCGCGCCACGCCAGGGCTGCCTGTAAACGTTATCATCGCCACATGCCGATCCTCAATCAGCCACGCGCCCACATCGGCATCCCCTGTCACCACTTCCAGCCCGCCAGCGGGCAGCCCGGCCTCCTGCATGATCTCCGCCAGCCGCAGTGCCGTCAGCGGGGTCGCCGGGGCAGGCTTCAGCACCAGTGGGCAGCCTGCCGCCACTGCCGGCGCGACCTTGTGCGCCACCAGATTGAGCGGGAAATTAAACGGCGTGATGGCTGCCACCACCCCCACCGGGACGCGCACATAATAACCGAAGCGCCCCACCCCGCCGCGCGCCGCATCCAGGGGCACGGTTTCGCCATGCAGACGACGAGCTTCATCGGCAGCGAAGGCGAAGGTTTCCACCGCGCGTGCCGCCTCGCCCCGCGCATATTTGAGCGGCTTGCCGCTTTCCTGCGCCATCAGCCATGCCAGGTCTTCCCCCTGCGCTTCGATCAGACTCGCCGCCCGGTTAAGAATCGCGCCGCGTTCATAAGCAGGCAGCGCGGCCATGGTCCCACGCGCACCTGCTGCCCGCAGGATCGCCTCGCGCACCTGCGCCTCGTCAAACACGGGCACCTGTGCAATGATGCTGTCGTCATAGGGATTGATGATCGGTTGAGAAATCATAAGTCGTCAGTCTTCAGTCAGATAGAGCCTCGGAAAAGTGCCGCTAATGATAACAGGGATTGCACCCATCTGCCCCAATCCACTCCCACTTTTGCCACCGGAATGCTTGTGCGTTAAAATGCAGCCGAAGAAAGATCATCTCCAGCCGTTTGTATTTTAATGAAAAGAGTGGTGATTATGTCCAGAAAATTAAATTCGCTCATTCGCACGCTCACCGTCTTCGCCCTGCTGCTGCCGGGAATGGCTGCGCTGGCGCAGGACGAAATGACACAGCCGCTGCTTGGCTTCTGGGAGGAATGCCCCACACCGGAAACCCTGCCCGCAACCGTAACCGTCGGCGCGATCTTCGGCCTCAGCGAGGCAGTGTCGGTCTATGGCACAGTCCAGCAGCAGGCAGTGGAGCTGGCCGTTGAGGAAATTAACGCTTCGGGCTATTTGGGCGAAGACACGACCCTTGAAGTCATCTTTGAGGACTCGGCAGGCAATCGTGATCAGGCCATCGCCGCCATGACCAAGCTGGTCGAGGAAGATGGTGTGATTGCCGTCCTCGGCCCCACGCTGTCAGCCGAAGCCTTCGCCGCCGACCCCATTGCCCAGGAAAACAGCACCGTCGTGCTGGGTGTGAGCAATACCGCTAATGGCATCACCGATATGGGCGATTTTGTCTTCCGTGACAGCCTGGGCGAGGCAGCAGTGATCCCCGGCACGATTGCGCAGGCGACGGAAACACTTGGCCTGGAGCGTGTAGGTCTGCTCTATGGCAATGATGATGACTTTACCGTCAGCGGCTATGAGGTTTTCCAGCAGGCCTTGATCGACAACAACGTCGAAATCCTGGGTGAAGAAACCTTTGCCAGGGGCGATGTGGACTTTAACGCGCAGTTGACTAACCTCATTGCGAGTGAGCCGGACGCACTCGTCGTTTCTGCGCTCGCAGCAGAGGCCACCCAGATCATTACCCAGGCGCGGGCGTTGGGCTATGACGGCCCGATTATCGGCGGCAATGGCTTTAACTCCCCCGCCGTGCTGCGCGACACAGGCGCGGACTCAGAAGGGCTGATCGTCGGCGGCGCGTGGAATTACGGCAACCCCAACCCCACCGAAAGCAGTGTGGCCTTTGTCGAGGCCTTCGAAGAAAAATTCGATGCCTCGCCTGACCAGTTCGCCGCCCAGGCCTATACAGGCGCGTGGCTGCTGGCAACCGCCATCCGCTGCGGCGGCACTGACTCGCGCACGATGGTACGGGACGCTCTGGCCGTCATCACCGACTTCGACAGCCCGTTGGGCGTGTTCAGCTTCGATGCCACCCGCGACGCGGTCCATGATCCCATCGCGCAGATCGTGGTCGAAGGCGCGTTCCAGCCGCTGGCCGTCGTGATGGCAGAAGAATAACTTACACACCTCCTGATCCCTGTGCCCAGCCAGCCTGTGGCACTCCGTGGCACTCCCATGAGAGGAGAGGTCCTTAAAGCCTCCCCTCTCTGCATTGGGAGCAGGGGCGGGGGTGGGGGGAATAAATTATTATATGAATATCCCACAGCAAATCATCAATGCCATCTGGTTGGGCGGGGTTTACAGTCTGTTCGCGCTTGGCTATGCGCTCGTCTTTAGCGTCCTGGGTGTCCTGAACCTGGCGCATAGCGCCGTCTTTATGTGGGGCGCATTCATCGGCCTTGTTGCTGTTACCCAGCTCGGCCTGTCTATCTGGCTTTCGATCCCGGTGGCGATGCTCGGCGCGGGCCTGATTGGCATTCTGCTGGATGTCGTGGCGTTTGCGCCGCTGCGCCGCCGCGATGCGCCACGCATCTCACAATTGATTAGCAGCATCGGCGCAGCCATCCTGCTCGTGAATATCGCGCAGTTACAGTTTGGTACGCAGGTGCAGCGCTTCCCGGCGGGAACCATTCCCACGCAGACTATCGAAGGGCTGCCCTTCCGGGTCACCCCCATTCAGATTGTGATTCTGGTTGTCTCGCTGGTCTTGATGGCGCTGCTGCAATATCTGGTGATGCGCACCCGTTTGGGACAGGCCATGCGCGCGGTGGCCTATAACAGCCGGGTCGCCGCTTTGTTGGGCATCAATGTGACACGTATTTTCCGGCTGACGTTTTTTCTGGCCGGGGCATTGGCAGGCGCGGCGGGGGTGCTGTTCGGTCTCGCCTATAATTCCATGACCCCCTTTATGGGCGACCCTGTTGCACTTAAAGGGCTGACGGTCATCGTCCTGGGCGGCCTCGGCAATATCACAGGCGCGGTGGTCGGCGGTTTTGTGGTCGCGGCGCTGGAAGTCTTCAGCATCGCCGCCGGAGGCAGCAATTACCGCGATGCCTTTGTCTTTACCCTGTTGTTTCTCATTCTGCTGTTCCGCCCACAGGGGTTGGTCGGTCAGGCGGTGCAGAATAGAGCTTAAAGCTGTTGCTCATGTTTTCGGTTTCATTACCCTTGAGCAGTATACTCAACTTAAGCGGGTACTCTATGCTTTCATCCAGAAACTAAAATGGAACTTCTACGCAGCATCGGCATTACCGAAATCGTCCTCCAGTTTATGCTGGTGGATGCCATCCTCGGCCTGAGCATCTACCTCACGCTGTACACAGGCATGTTCTCGCTGGCAAACGCCGGGTTTATGGCGATCGGCGCGTACACCGGGGTCATCCTCACGCAGAATTTCGGGCTGCCGCTGTGGCTGGGCGTGGTTGGCGGGATGACCGTCGCCGGGATTATCGCCATGCCCATCGGCCTGCCCGTGCTGCGCCTGCGTGATATTTACCTGGCGATTGCCACCATCGGCTTTGGCGAGGTCGTGCGCATTCTGATTCTCAACTTCGACACGCTCGCTACCTCGCTCACAGGCGAACCTGTGCGCCTCACACGCGGGGCGCTCGGCATCACGGGTATCCCT
>JBGSXK010000506.1:0-8924 GCA_041751455.1 Anaerolineae bacterium | reverse complement strand
TCCTCTGCTGAGGGTACAAAATTTAAGACCAGTCCCGCAACCGCCGCATCAAATTCGGCCATATCAAACGCGAGCAGACTGGCATCGCCAACCTTCCATTCAACCCGGTTATCTGTAATGGCCTGACGTGCATACGCCAGGTACTGCTCGGACAAATCAATGCCAACCACCTTTTGGGGTGCGGTTTGATCCAGTATCGCCTGAGTAAGAATACCGGTTCCGGCGCCCACATCGAGCCAGGCACTTCCGAGGGGAAGGTTCAGCCAGCTCACAAACTGTCGGGCAACCACACGGCTCCATCTGCCCACATAACGTTCATAGGCATAAGCATTACTAAATATGTCCCCAGGTTTCTCGTTCATCATAAAGCCTTCTGATCTGCTGTGTATGGGTATTATACTCTGAGTTCGCCAACAGTAACTCACATCACTTTTCTCAGCATAGCAGGAAGCATGGGAGAAAAACGGCAGGTCTTAGCGGCGGAATTTGAGGCGCAGGTAGAGCACTTCCTCGTCCACGCCGTTAATCGACATCATCTGGCGGAAGCTGTCGCGGAAGCCCAGGCGGCGGTACAGCGCCAGCGCGCGCGGGTTGTTCAGCGCCGCGCCAATGTCCACACAATCGGCGTGCATCTCGCGCGCAGCGCGTACCAGATACTGGATCATGGCCGTGCCCATGCCCTGCCCCTGGCAGGCGGGTGTGACGATCAGATCACTGATTTCGCCGCAGCGCGGCCACAGCACAAACTGACCGTAACCCCGCACCGCTGCCTGCTGCATAACCACCACCCCCAGGCCGCGCCCCTGCGCTGCCGACTGGCGAATGCGGGCAATAAAACGATAAACGGAATCGGGCGAGCGCTCTGGCCAGCAGCTTAGACGCAGCGGCTCTACATCGGCCAGGCGCACCGGGCGAATGGTGATATTCGGGTCGGGGGGATGCAGCGCCAGCGGTGTCTCGGTCATGTCCTCGATTATAGCGAGCTTTTTTCATCCTGGTGACGCACCAGTTCGATTTCCGGTGGCAGCGGCCTATCGCTCAGCCAGGCGCGTACCATCGCGCTGAACACCTCCGGCGCTTCCCCGTTCCAGCCATGATGTACCCCCGGCACGATGCCACCTTCGGCGTTGGGCAGCATTTCGGCCAGTATCGCTACACTCTCGCGGATAATCTCAAGTTCTGCACCGCCCGCGACGATCAGCGTGGGGACAGCCACCGCGCGCAGGTGTTCGGACGGCTGGAAGGTGAGCGCCTCGCGGGTGATGCGCATTAGTGCCTGGCGCGAGACCGCCCGCATATTCTGCGCAAAAACCGCGTAATCCTCTGCCTGGATTTGCATCATGCGCGCCTGGAACCTGAGCATCGGCGGCGTTTTCATCACCAGCGACATGACCTGCATCTGCAACAGGGTCATTTGCGGGCGCGGCAGCGGCGCGGCGGTCACGCCGCTGATGACCACCCGCTCTAGGCAGTCTGTATGACGTTCCAGCAGGTGCATGGCGATATAGCCACCCAGCGACAACCCGACGACGTGCGCCCGGCCAGCGGTGGCGCGTTCCCGGATGATCGCCGCCACCTGATCGGCGCTGGCGGCCAGCGACACCCACTCCTGGCGGCTGCTCTGGCCGTGTCCCGGCAGGTCAATGTTCAGGCAGTGGAAGTCGCGCAGGTCGTGTACCTGCTGCTGCCACATCCAACTGCTGATGCCCGCCCCATGTAAAAAGACAATGCTGGGCGCGCCTTTAGTGCCGCTTTCTTCAAGATAGAGGGTCATTGGTGTTTCCTTTTCGATTTTCTGTCTGGTCTTCTGCGTCTGGGATAATCATGCTGGCAATGATGTAGCGTTTTCGCTGCGGGTCGGCGCTGTTGCCAGCCAGTGGGTGTAACAGCGCGCCGGACTGCTGAACAAGCTGTTGCAATTCTGCGTCGGTCAGGTAGAGCGGCACTTTGCTGTACAGCGCGTTGCTGCTGGCCGCCGTGTCGGGCACGCCAGCGTCTACATACGCCGAGAAATCGTGCAGCAGCGTGGAGAGAAAAATCATGAAATAGCGCAGTTGATCGTCGCCACTGAGATGGGCGACTTCTTCAGCGCTCAGGCGGCCAGCGCTCTCGATTAGGGCGTAGACTTTCTCCACTGTGCCGCGCACCGGGTTTTCGGCCACCACCGAGAGAACGCCGCCCTCGACCAGCGCGTTCAGGTGGCGGTAGAGCGTGGTCTGGGCGACATCGGGCATCAGGCTGCCGATCTGCTGCGCGGTCATCTGTCGCCCGGCAGCCGCGATCAGGATGCGCATTCGGATGGGATGAAGGATGAGATCAACTCTGGACATTGCGGCCTCACTTTGTAACCATTTATGATTATATTCCCATTTTTGGAAACGTCAATGGGGAGAGGTTAATTTTTCAATCCTGATAAGAACAAACTATAATGGGCGGGATTTCATGAGGTATGTATTGATCGTCCACATGACAAAAACCATCCTTCTGATTTTCATCCTGCTTTTGAGCGCCTGCGCCAGCGCCGACAGCGCCCAACTGCCGACCCTGGCCGTGCTGCCCACCCTGCCCCCGGAAGACACCGTGCGCCCGCTCATCTTCTGGGAGGCGGTGAGCAGCAGCCTGAGCGCGCCGGAGCAGGCCGACCAATGGCGTTTCAGCGGGCAGGAGGGCGATGCGATCAGCGTGCGCGCGATTGGCCCGGTGCAGCTCAGGCTGGAACAGGCGGGCGCGCTGCTGGCCGAGGCCGAGGCCAGCCTGGAGCTGACCCTGCCACAGACCGGGGAATACACGGTGCGCGTGCAACTGGCGGGCGAGGACAGCGGCAGCTATGAACTCGGCCTGGGATATACAGACCGCCCTAACCCGGCCAGCTTTACCGCTACCCCGCCGCCGCAGACGGTGGGGGTACCCACACCCACCCCGCCTTTTGCCGACCTGGGGACATTTACCAGTATGCTGGCTCCTGGCGACAGCCTCGGGGGCGTGTTCACGACCGCTGATGAACGCCACGTGTATACCTTTGAAGGCCAGCGTGGCGATTATGTCAGTATCGGATTGTCACGTGTTTCTGGCGATATCGACCCGCTGCTGCTGCTGTACAGCCCTGAAGGGACAGCGCTGGCAGTGGATGATAACAGCGGCGGGGGAAGGGCGGCGCTGCTGCGCAATATCCGCCTGCGCGAAGATGGCCTGTATAGTTTACAGGCGCTCAGCGGCGGCTTCGCAGGCGCATATCAGATCACGCTCACTGGCGGCACAGAACCACTGCCTGTTACACCAACGGTCATTGTCCAGCCGACTTTCGTGCCGCTGGAGGTACGTCTGGCGGCCACTCCCGCGCCTGTGCGGGCAGGTGCACGGCTGGAAGATCATGTCCCTGTGGTGGGCACTATTGATCGTGCTGGCTTGATTCAACGTTACTTCTTCGCGGCTGAGCTGGGCGATTTCGTGACGATTGGTGCGCGGACAATGGACCCAGCGGCCCTACGCCCGGTGATTGACCTCATCAGCCCGGCGGGGGAACTGCTGCGCTCAGCCAGTGTGCCGGAAGGCGGAGATGAGGCACTGATCGCCATGCTGCCTGTGACCGAGGCGGATAACTACACAGTGCTTATCACAGGGGAAGATGGCGCAACAGGGAACTTTTTACTATCTTATGGCACAGGCACTTCGCGCGAGTCGATACAGCGCGGGCAGGCACAAGCCGATACCCCTTACGAAAGTGTCCTTAGCCGCCGGGCAGTGCGCGATGTCTGGCAGGTGCAGCTTTACGAGGGCGATGTACTGACAGCTACTGTCAGCCCACTGAACAACGCGCTCGACCCGGTGCTGGAACTGGCCGCGCCAGATGGCACGGTGATTGCGCTGGACGATAACAGCGGTGGGTATCCTAATCCACTGCTGCGCGAGGTACGCGCGCCTCAGTCCGGGGTCTATGAACTGCGTGTCAGCGCGGCCAATGCCGACAGCATAGGGCCTTACCGCCTTGTCTGGCGGTATGTGAGCCTGGCACCCACCTTTACGCCCGCGCCGCCCAGTTATCTGCTCATGTCGGTGGATGATGCGGTGAGCGAGGGCGATTATGGCTTTTACCCGCTTCAGGCGCAGGCTGGACAGCGGTTACGCATTCAGGTGATCGCGCAGCCCGGCAGCGGGCTGGACCCGGTGGCAGCCCTGCTCGACGAACACGGCAACGAAATCGCACGTGGCGATGACAGCGAAATTGACCTTAACCCGCGTTTTACGGCAGATATCCCCAGCGAAGGCACCTATACTGTGCGCGTTAACGGCTATCTCAGTGGTGGGGCATTTACCCTGCTGGTGGAGGTTCTGCCGTAATCCTATCCCTGTAAGGAGAATCCGAAACTCTTCCTTATGGTTACGGTGATCCTGCTGCTATGTTAAGCATTCTGAATCACCAGCCCAATCAAAGTGGTCATGGCAAAGAAGGCCACGATGAGTGCGATAAAGGGCGACCCGGTGACGACCCCCGCCAGCATGGGCAGTCCAAAGCTGAGTCCGGTGGTAAAGAGGCGGGTTTGCAACACCCGCTGAGTGGTGGTTGCATGTGCCCCACACAACGCCAGCAGCAGCACCAGCATAGGAATAAACATCAGGCCGACGCTGGCAACAGCCGGGTCGAAGCCTTGCAGCAGCCACACCCCTACCGCGCCGATCACCACCGCGATATACGGCAGGATAATGTCGGCCATCAAAAGCTGGAAGCCATTAAAGGGCAAAAACTGGCGCAGGAAGCGCTCTTCCACATCAATACGAAATACATAAAGCAGGCCAACAGGGGGCGCTATACCCACTACCAGCAGCCAACCAATCCATAACTGCACCGGGAGCTGTCCAACGATAATCCAGACACTCGCCTGGGCCATCACCACGCCCCACACCATACTGAAGATCAGCATGAAGGGATGGCGGGCATAGGACAGCGCTGCACGTGCGGCCAGTGTCCACCAGCCATAGACACGCGGCAGCCGCAGAAAGGGCTTGCGCCCGGCCTGCGCACTCTGGATGCGGATACGCATCTGCAAATCTGGCTGTCGCCAGGCCAGAATGCCCAGCTTTTGAATGCGTGCGTAGAGCAGGCTTTCATCAATCACCTGAATCATGTTGACCATACGGCTGCGCCAGATCAACGCTGCGACCAGCACCGTAGCCAGCCCGATCAACAGCGGCCATAACCAACCCGGCTGTGCATCATAGATCACCAGCAGCGCAGCACGTCCCGGCCACAGAACAGCATCCGGCACGAAAGAGGCTCCGGCTAATAAGATTAGCAGCGGCACCACCCATAAATAACGCCAGCGGCGCAGCGCCGGGTTGACCAGCCGTGCAATTCCCAGCAACCAGCCCAGCCCCCAGGTGATGACCACCAATGGCAGCATCACGGCGATGGCGCGCAGAGTGGTCGTGCCATCTGCCGCACCTGTCAGCGGGCTGACGACCAGCACCGCAAACAGCGCAAAAATCACACTCAGGATCAGCCAGCGCCCCAAGGCCTGCCGCGCAAAGCCGATGATGACCGGCGCACTGCGCGAAAGCGGCGACCCGGCGACATAGGCCATATCCGCAAATGACAGCTTGAGCGGGGTACTGCGTACCGCCGTCACCAGTACGTAGGTTTGCAACAGCAGCACCAGCACCGGAAAGATATTGAGCATGGCAATGAGTGTCCCCGGTGTCGAATCCACCAGCAGACTGCCCAGATTGTTCACGATGTCGAAGCTCCACGCCCACATGGCAAATACCCAGAACGCACCAATCCCCAGCAGGTAGACCACATAAAGCTGTTGCAGGATCGAGCCTTCACCCGGCTGATAACCCAGCACGCGGAGCCAGTACACCGCGTCGTCTTTAAACTGCCGCCAGCGCAGCCCCCATAAGATTCGCAGGTCACGCATCATGCGGCTGTTTGTCCTTCCGTGCGCGAATCGCCGAACGCAATAGTGCATCCAGCGTGAGCGGGCCGTCGATTGCCAATGAGCGGCGCAGTGTATCTGGGCTGCCGCTAGCGATAATCTCCCCCTGTTCCATAATCAGGTACATATCGGGGTGGGCTTCCTGTGGGAGCTGGTGGCTGCTGAGCAGAATGGTCATGCCATCGTTACGGTGACGGTTCAGCTCTTCCCACAGGTCATCAGCAGAGACCGGGTCAAGCGGGCCAAGCGGCTCGTCCATCAGCAAAATCTTGGGTTCGACCAGCAGTGCCATGCACAGCGCCAGCTTGTAACGCATCCCCCGTGAAAAGGCAAAAGGGAAAGCATCACGGTTGTTAAGCAGCCCATAACGATTAAGCAGGTCGGCCGCTTCATCTTCCCAGTTGTTCCAGCCGTGTGCCTGCGCATTAAACTGCATATGTTCCCAGGCCGTCAGTTCATCGTAGAACGGCGGGGTATCTGGCAGCAAAATGACGTGTTCTCGCACAAACTGTTCATTTTTTTCGATGGACTTCCCCAAAATGCTGACCGTGCCATCGGTAACTTCCGTCCACCCGGCGATACAGCGCAGCAGCGTGGATTTGCCCGCGCCATTGCGGCCTACCAGAGCGATCATCTGCCCTGGCTCGGCAGTCATAGTGACCTGACTTAATGCCTGAAATGAACCATACTTATAGGATACATTGTCCACCACCAGCAGCGACTCATTATCCTGCTCTGGTGTCTGATCTTCAACCATAAAATACCCCTGTGCGATTTGGTTGTGTACACGGCGGGTTATTGTACATGCTGGTACGACGCTTGGCGATTGGCGCTTCTGTGGAGATGATTATTCATCAACTGAAAAATTCATTAAGAATTATAACCTTTACCCTATATCGATTAATCATAGAGATATAATAAAGAAAGTTTCAATACACCAACCTAAATTAAATATTTAACAACCTTATTGATCGGATAGATGATTAGTTTATGGAGAGCAGCTTCAAGGAGCTGCGGGGTTAGGTGGTAAGATGCAACTCTTTATCAGTTATGCGCGGGTCGATAAATACTATTGCTCGCAAATTATCGATGTCATTGATGTACACGAGGTCTGGTATGATAATCGCCTTCATGCCGGGCAGCAGTGGTGGGATGAGATTCAGTGCCGCCTGGAGTGGTGCGAAGGGTTAATCTACCTGCTCTCGCCCGATTCAGTCAATTCCAAATACTGCCAGATGGAACTGAGCATCGCCCAATCGTTAGGAAAGCACATCTTCCCGGTGCTGATCCAGCCGCGCACAGAAATGCCGGATACGCTCAAACATATTCAATACGCGGACCTGAGCAAAGGGCTGACCACTGAAGCAGTTAAAGACCTGCTCAATTCGATTTATGTGGCCGAGCGTAAGGGGCAGACCAGCCGTGTTCCCGCGCTGGCAAGCCAGGGAATGCTGCACAGGCAAATCGCTTTTCCTGAAGCGCCTATGCCTGTGCTAAGCGAAATTAAAGAAAATGTGGACAGTGTTATGGATCAGGTAGCCGACGCACTGGATACAGGACACTTTGACCAGGCCGTGTTTCTGCTCAAGCAAATACTCAACAGCGATGATACACCGCGTTTCATCGACCTCAACGGCCTGCTGCAAGACGCGGAAGATGCGCTGGAATGGCAGGCCTATGTGAAAGAAGCAGAGCGCGAATATCGCCCCATTGTTTCGCTCATCCGGCGTGAGCGCACCCGCAGCGCGGGCATACGTGCTTTTCAGGCCTTCCACCGCAAATTCCCGGAATACGACCCGGAAAACCTGGCTGGGTACTGTGTCACGCGCCCACTGGTTGATCAGAACTGGTGCTCAGTCCCGGAAGGTGCCGTCAAAATCCATCGCGAAGGCCGTGTAGAAACCTGTCACGTGGAGGCATTTCGCATCGGCAAATACGCTGTGACTAATGCTCAGTATTACGAATTCATCACCGCCCAGGATGGTTACTGCCATGAAGGCTGGTGGCACTACTCACTACACGCTGCCGAGTGGCATTCTGAAAACCCGGAGCCAACCTTCGAGCAGGGCAAGCCGGATTACCCCGCTGTAACTGTCTCCTGGTACGACGCACTGGCCTATTGTCACTGGTTGAGCTACCGCACCGGCGAGACGATCACGCTGCCGACAGAGGAACAGTGGCAGCGTGCGGCCCAGGGTGATGACAAGCGTCATTTTCCCTGGGGCAATCAATTTGACATGCACTTTTGCAATACGAAGGAAAGCGGCCTCAAGCAGCTCACCCCTGTAGACCAGTACCCAGAGGGTATCAGCCCATTTGGGGTGTGGGATATGGCAGGAAATACCTGGGAATGGTGCCTGAATAATGAGGTCAGCAGCTCAGAGGTTGACTTATCTAATGAGCACAGCCGCATCATTAAGGGCGGAGCTTACTTCAGCTCTTACAAGCGTGCCTCTTGTGAGTTTCACTTCGTGATTGACCCCAAATGCCGGTACGATTCAATTGGCTTTCGGGTGATCTGCCTGGCCTAAAGTGTCAATACTCTCGCAGGTCAGGCATCTGATTAAAACAAAAAGTCGCTTTTAGGCGGCTGAAGAATAATCCACCCTCGAGGCGCTTCCGCGCCTACTTGCGTGCGTTAATCACCTCGAACAGTTCGCGGGTTTCACGTGAAGGGATAATGCTCAGGGTATCCTGCAGTTGCTTTTCCAGCTTGCGATACTGCATCACCGCATCACTCACCATATCCAGATTCAGATAAATATTCATCACTTCGCGATGAATATCTTCACGGTCAGGGGTTTCACGCAGCGCACGGGTAAAGTACCCCAACGCCGGGCGCAGGTTATTCTGCCGCTTGTATAAACGCCCCATGCTGATCAGCGCCTGGGCATAAAGCTGGCGCAGGTGATCACGGCGGGAACTGGCCCAGTTCATCTGCACTGTTTCTAGGAATGGCGATTTATAGATCTCGATAGCACGTTTCAACAG
>JBGSXK010000505.1:0-4166 GCA_041751455.1 Anaerolineae bacterium | reverse complement strand
AGAGGTGTTGGTCTTACGTATCTACGACTTACTGATGTTTCCGAAGTCGTAAGACCAGCGAGATACATTTACCTTCAAAATTCAATTTACGGAGATGGTATCTATGTTTACAAGCAGACGAGTAGTTGCACTACTTCTGGTGATTGTTCTGGCGCTGTTCAGCATCGGCCTGACAGCAGCGCAGGATTCCCCCTCAGGCGAACTTGAGATTTTCTCCTGGTGGACAGGCGGCGGCGAAGAGGCTGGCCTCAGCGCACTCATCGAGCGCTTCAGTGAGATGTACCCCGAGGTGGATGTCATTAACTCGGCAGTGGCAGGGGGATCGGGTGTGAATGCCCGCGCCGTACTCACCACCCGGATGCTGGGTGGCGACCCGCCGGATACATTCCAGGTGCATGCAGGCGAAGAACTGAATGCTCTGTGGGTGGCTGCCGGGCTGATGGAGCCGCTGAACGATATTTACGAATCCAATGGCTGGCTGGAGCAGTACCCCGAAGGGCTGCTGGACCTGATTACGGACGAAGAAGGCAATATCTATGTCGTACCCGTCAATATTCACCGCTCCAATGTGCTGTGGTATGTCCCGGCCAACCTGGAAGCCTGGGGCGTAACCGTCCCGTCAAGCTGGGACGAGTTCGTCAATGAAACCTGCCCCACCCTGCTCGCTGCTGATGTCACCCCGCTGGCTGTGGGCGAGAACTGGACGCAGGCCCACCTGTGGGAGAGCGTCGCACTCGGCGTACTGGGAGTCGAGGGTTATAATGGCCTGTGGGATGGCAGCACAAGCTGGACCAGCCCGGAAGCCGTCAGTGTATGGGAAACCTTTGGCGAAGTCCTGGCCTGTGCTAATGACGACATGAACGCACTCGCCTGGCAGGATGCTTCGCAGCGTGTGGCTGAAGGCGCAGCCGCGTTTAACGTCATGGGCGACTGGGCCGCAGGTTATTATCTGGTTGACCTGGCGCTGGAACCGGAGACCGGGTTTGCCTGGGCCGCCAGCCCCGGCACCGAAGGCGCTTTCATGATGCTTTCTGACACCTTCGGCCTGCCCAAGGGCGCGCCGAATGCTGAAGCTGTGCGTGCATGGCTGAGCTTCCTGGGTACTGCTGAAGCACAGGACCTGTTTAACCCGGTGAAGGGTTCGCTGCCTGCTAACACGACCTCAGACATCGACAACCCTGAACTCTACAACGCTTACTTCCAGAATGCCTATGCGGACTGGACAAGTAACGACATCGTAGGCAGTCAGGCACATGGGCTGGTGGCATCACCTGCCTTCAGCAACGGCTTTGCCAACATTATCGCCTCCTTCCAGTCTGACCGTGACGCGGCCACTGCTGCTGCCAACTCGGCCACGCTGGCACTCCAGACAGGTGTGGGTCGATAGCTCCATTCAGAGCGATTGCCCACAACGTATAAACGAGCAATTTTTGAAAAGTCCTGCGGGTGTCCTGCCTTGCAGGACTTTTTGCAAACAGACATACTACTTACAAGGAGGCTAAAAGTGCATCACAGCCGTAGTGATCGCATGATCGCAATTCTGATGCTCATGCCCTCGATTATCCTGATCGCCATCTTTGTTTACGGTTTCATCGGGATCACCGGGTACACCTCGCTCACCGACTCCAATGCGATGCAGCGCTTAAGTGGCACCACTGCCAATTTTGTCGGGCTGCAAAACTATGTCGATCTGTTTACTGGCATCCTCAACAACCGCTTTCGCATTGATATGGTGAACACCGTGTTCTTCACGCTTCTTTTCATCGTCGTGTGCCTCAGCCTGGGGCTGGGGCTGGCTATGCTGCTCGACCAGAAGATCAGAGGTGAAGGCATCTTCCGCACGATTTTTCTGTTCCCGATGGCGCTGTCATTTGTGGTGACAGGCGTGGTCTGGAAGTGGCTGTTTAACCCCACCGCCGGAATCAATGCCCTGCCGACATTTATAGGGCTGCCTGCCGGGGAGTTTCGCTGGTTCATCAGTCAGGAACGCTGGTTGCAATTTAACTGGGAAAATGTCTTTCAGATTCTCGCGGTGATTATTCTAGGTGTCGTGTTTCTGGCAGCAGCCTGGCGCTTCCTGCAAACGCGCTCCACCATCGCCGGGATCATTGCTGCGCTGGCGCTGCTGGCTGAGGGCTGGCTCACACTGTCGGGGGCGGAACTGCTAAGAACCATTCCGGCAGAAAATCATGGCTTTAATATTGCTCTCCTCGCACTGGTAGTGGCGGCGGGCTGGCAGATGTCCGGTTATACGATGGCGATGTACCTCGCCGGGCTGCGCGGCATCCCAGAAGAAATCCGCGAAGCCGCACGGGTTGATGGCGCAAGCGAGATTGGTGTCTACCGTCATGTCATCTTCCCGCTGCTCGCCCCTATCACCCTCAGTGCTATCATCATCCTGGGGCATATCTCGCTGAAGATATTTGATCTGGTTTATGTCATGGGCGGTGGGGATAATCTCTATATCGACATGCCCGGCCTCAATATGTTCTTTACCACATTTCGTGGTCAGGAATTTGCCAAGGGCGCAGCTATCGCCATGATTATGCTGATCCTGGTGGCGCTGGTGATCGTCCCCTACCTGACCAGCAGCCTGCGTGGGGAGCAAAAACAATGAACACCCAGACAGTAGTCCAAAGCACAGCCGGTTTACAACCCCGCCTGTGGGCGCAAACCCTGCGCCGTTTCCTGATCTATGCCGCGCTGGTGATCGCCGCGATCATCTTCCTGCTACCCGTATATATGGTGCTGGCGACGAGTTTTAAAAGCATTGAGCAGGTCAGTATTTCGACCATGTGGCAGCTTCCTGCCACGTTCAGCCTGGATAGTTTTGTAAGCGCTTTTGAAGTGCTCGCGCCCGGCCTGCGTAACAGCCTCACCCTGGTGATTCCAGCGACAGCATTTTCTGCAATCTTCGGGTCCCTCAATGGCTATGTACTGTCCAAGTGGAAGTTCCCCGGTGCAGACATTTTATTCCCGCTGATGCTGTTCGGGATGTTCATCCCCTATCAGGCGATCCTCATCCCGCTGGTGCAGTTTCTCAATTCGGTGGGGCTGTTCAATAACATCGTGGGATTGATTCTGGTGCATGTTGTCTACGGTCTGCCCATCACGACCCTCATTTTCCGCAATTACTATACTGAAGTGCCGGACGAAATGCTGGAAGCGGGCAGTATTGACGGGGCGGGCTTCTTCGGCCTTTATCGCCATATCGTCCTGCCCATATCGCTGCCGGGCTTTGTCGTCGTGATTATCTGGCAGTTTACACAAATCTGGAACGAATTTCTGTTCGGAATCACGGTCGCACAGAACACGCCGACTGTCACTGTCGCGCTGCAAAACCTTTCTGGCAGTCAGATCATTCAATGGAACGTGCAGATGGCCGCCGCTTTCCTGGCCGCTATACCCACCCTCATCGTTTATATCTTCCTGGGACGCTATTTCATACGTGGTCTGCTGGCAGGCAGCGTTAAGGGCTGATTCCTCAAAGGGCATGGTAATTGTCATGCCCTAATTATTGGGGGTTATATTTCATTATTAATTTCATCGTGACGTTTTCTAGCTTGGGTATCATCTTTCTCTTATGATTTTCTTTTAGTGTGAAGTCAGAATAGGAACGTCAGCGAAAATCCCGTTGTCCGGCTGACAGGTTCGCTTAACTACAGGAAGGCAGTAAGCATGGCAGAACACATCAGACAGCAACTTCTGCTGCTGGTGGAGGAATGGCGCAGCAGGCGGCAGGTTCAATCCTTTACCGCTCGTGCTGATCAATTTGAGCGGGGGTACAGAGCAGGTTTTTCCAAAGGTATGGAAGCATGCTCCGAAGAACTCGAAGTTGTTGTAAAATCGTGGGATTCCCTAAGTGTAGACGAGCTATAAGACTCACAAAGGCCAACCCAATATGGGCTGGCCTTTGTGGGATGTGCCAAATTTGAAAGTGTGAGTTTATGCCTCGATTTCAACAGGTCGCGAAAGTTCGCCGTATTCGTACCCGCCCTCTCCCCTGGCAACCAGGTACTTCCCCACGGCGATAAGCGACTTGCCTGCGGACACACGCACAAACTGATAAAACCCATCTGGATGACCCTGCGCCTGACGAATAGCTTTAATTAAGCGGACTTTCTCTGCCTCTGCCAGGCGTTGCACCTGTGCCTGATCAGCCTGCA
>JBGSXK010000504.1:0-8622 GCA_041751455.1 Anaerolineae bacterium | reverse complement strand
CCGTATTAGGTGCAGCCCTGCACTTCGGCATTCAGGTGCCCGGACTCATTCACTTCCGGGCGCGCTGGTGGCCAGAACTTGGCTTGCGCGACCCGGTACTGTGGCGCATCGTACGTCTCATGCTGCCGCGTATCGTCGGGCTGGGCGTATTTAGCCTCAATTTTATTGTCATGAACAATATCGCCTCTCGCTTGGGCGAAGGCTCCGTCAGTGCGTTAAGTTGGGGTTGGCGTTTGATGCAAATTCCGCAGACCCTGATTGGCACAGCGATGGGCACCGTCATCTTTCCTACACTGGCTGCCCTCAGTGAGCTGGGCGATGAGGACGGCAAACGTAATGCCATGTCTGGTGCGCTGCGCTTTATCATGATTGCCAGTATCCCTGCTGCTGTAGGGTTGATCTTTGTCGGCCAACCGCTTATCAGCCTGCTAGAGCGGGGCGCGTTTGATGCCTCGGCTTCAGCGCTGGTTTACAGTACCCTGCGCTTCTTTGCACTGGGTATCATTGCACATTCAGCGCTGGAAGTGGTGGCGCGCAGTTTCTATGCCGACCAGGACACACTGACACCACTGTGGGCGGCGCTTGGTGGCGCGGCTATCAACCTGGGGCTATCATTTGCGCTCAGCGGTGTTGCTGCGGTGGAAGCAAACCCGGCAGAGAACACCGGCAACGTGGGCGGGCTGGCACTGGCGAATACTATTGGCACGGCTTTCGAAGTCAGTATGCTGCTGTTGATTTTGCGGCGGCGCTGGCGCGGCATCAATGAGAATGCACTAGCAAATACGACCCTTAAGACACTGGCAGCCAGTCTGGTTATGGCCGTGGCTATCGTCCTGACTAATACAATATGGGTCAGCCTGGGCCTTGCCGACAGAGGCCTGGCCTTCAGCATTGCCCAGGTCGCTGTGGAGACAATCATTGGCGCGCTGACTTTTGTGGCTGTCGCTCTGCTGCTGCGTATGGATGAACTACGCACAATGCTGGCCCTGGTCATGCGCCGGGGCAAGGCTAAACCTATCGAGGCACTGATTACATGACATTGGAAATCAAGATGCTTACACTGGGTATCGCCGCCACCAACTGTTATATCATCGGGGATACCGAAACGCATGAGGCACTGGTCATTGACCCGGTGGATAATGCCCCTCTCCTGCTTCAATCTGCCCAGGATGCAGGCTGGACGATCAAGCTCATCCTGGCCACACATGGGCATTTCGATCATGTGCTTGCCAGTAAGCCGCTCAAGGAGCTTACCGGAGCGCCCTTTTACATCCATCATGAGGGCACCTACTGGCTGGAAAAACTACCAGAGCAGGGATTGATGTTTACAGGCAAAGCATTCGCCGAAGCCGCCGTGCCTGATCGCCTCCTGACCAGTGAGCCAGAGAATATCGAACTCGGTACGATCAAGTTGCAAACGTTGTTCACCCCCGGACACTCACCCGACCATCTGGCTTACTATCTACCTGATTATCAACTGGTTTTTAGTGGTGACTGTCTGTTTGCGGGCAGCATTGGCCGTACTGACCTGCCCCGTTCCGATTACAGCACGTTAATGTCTTCCATCTTCGACAAACTGCTGCCCCTGGGTGATGAAGTGCGTGTCCTGCCCGGTCACATGGAGCCAACGACCATCGGCCAAGAACGCCAGACCAATCCCTTCCTACTGGCTGAACATGGTAAACACCCCTGAAACAGGAGCACATCTCTTTACGCTCATATGATTTCGCGTTATGCTACCGTCACTGGGAGGGCTGATTAATGGATGGCATTTTCAACCAGTATTCATACATTATCATCAGCGTCCTCGTATTGGTCGCCAGCGCACTGCTGCTGTGGCGCTATCTCGCCAGTCGTCGTGTCATCTCGGTCATGATCGTGAGTCTGCTGGTCCTCAGCTTGGCCGGGTTCTTTTTACTGCGGCCGGGCGCAGGTGATGTGGAAAGCGTTTCCTCTGCTGAAGCAATCCTCCGTAATGGAAAACCCACTTTCCTGGAATTTTTCAGCAATTACTGTGCTGGTTGTCTGGCCATTCGACCGGTGGTTGATACTTATGTCGAAGAGTTGGACCAAGACTTTAATATTATGCGCATAGACATCCATACCGAAACCGGGCGCGAACTACGGGAGCGTTATGCCTTCTCCTACACGCCCGAATTCATCCTGTTCGACAGCGGCGGGAGTGAAGTGTGGCGTGGTCATGCCCCACCCCCGCGCGAGGAGATTCATCTGATACGGGCACATCGCATAGACGCAGAAAATCAGTAAATGATGCATATTTTGATGATCTTTCTCGATGGAGTCGGGTTAGGCGACGATGACCCGGCGGTCAATCCTTTTTGTGTCGCCCAGACACCGGTTTTAAACAGCCTTGCTAACGGTCAGCGCTGGTTGCGCGTTACAGGTCGTCAGGTCAGCCAGCGGGCAGTATTTCTCCCTACTGATGCCAGCCTCGGCCTGCCGGGCCGTCCACAGAGCGCCACCGGGCAGGCTGCCATCCTCACAGGGCGCAATATCCCGCAGATCATCGGTGAGCATTATGGTCCCAAACCGAATGCACCTATTCGTGAACTCTTGGCAGAAGATAACTTCTTTAAACAGCTTGTCGCACATGACAAAACGGGAGCACTGATTGAGGCGTATCCTCCACGTTGGCACAAAGCTATCAACAGAGGCAAACATTTACGCTCCAGCTACCAGCAGGCAGTGCATGAGGCTGGCCTGCCAATCTTTGGCGATGACAAAATTTACAGCGGTGAAGCATTGGCGGTTGATTGGACAGGTGAAGGATGGCGCAGCGAACTCGGTTACACCGATACACCCATCTATACCCCGCACGAGGCTGGAATGAAAATGGTCGAAATCTCGCGCAAGTATGATTTCGCCTTTTTCTCGCACTGGCTTACGGATGTCATTGGTCATCGTGGTGGTATTGAAGATGGTGTACGCATTCTGGAATTATTTGATGGGGTGATGGCGGGTGCGCTGGAAGCCTGGGACGATCACGAAGGGCTGATGCTCATCACCAGCGATCATGGCAATCTTGAGGCCTTAGGGGATCGCCACCATTCTGAGAATGATGTTCCCACTGTGATTATCGGCCACGGGAAAGAAGACTTTGCCAAGGACTTTCACAACCTCAGCGACTTTGTCCCGCGCATGGCGAAGCTGCTTTTCTAAATAAGCATTTCTTAATGCCTGACGCAATTCTGGAAGTCAATCTGGTATACCATAGAGGCATATAAGTCCGTACAGCTTGGAAAGCCATCTATGTTCAGCAGGGCCAAAGAAAAGCGCAAACGCCAACCACCGACAGAGGAGTTTGTTCTCTCCAATACTGAAATTCGCCTTGTTCTACGCTTTGTTCTGGCAATGGCCGCCTGGATTGTCTTCACCAGCCTTCTGGTGAGCGATGCAAACCGTGAAAATGAACTTATAGAGCAGCTACGCACCAGCGGAATTACCACCTGGGCTACAGTCACAGATAAAAGCATGACTCGTAGCAGCAGAAGCAACAGCTATCATGTTACCTATGAGTACGAAATCCCCGATGCACAGCAGGTCTATGTATCTGTCCAACTGACCACTCAAATCAACTCGGAAGAATATGGCAGTATCTTTAAAGGGGACACAATCCCGGTAATTTATACAGCGGATGCTCCTCGCCTTTCCAGAAGTGCCGCTACAGTGAAACATTGGAATTATAACCAGCGGTTAGGCGAGTCAGCGCTCTTTATTGTTCTGGGTGGTGGGTTCCTTCTATTTCTGGCTGTTCCCAAGCGATGGCTGTGGCCCTGACTACTCCATTGTCCAGTGGCGGATATAGCTCTTTGCAAGTAGTCTACTCTATATTGCAAGCTATCGCGCTTTTTTAAAAGGGTTTATGTAATGAGTATTGATCAGGCTATGCGTGAAACCATGCGCCTATGGACCTGCGGCGTGACCGTCGTAACCACAGGTAATCAGCAGGAACGCAGCGGGATGACCGCCAGTTCGTTTACGTCAATCTCGCTCGAACCGCCGCTGATCCTCGTCTGCCTCCACAAACAGGCACTTACCAGCCAGCTTATTCGTGAAACAGGCGTTTTTGGTGTATCCCTTCTGGGAGAAGGTCAGGAACAGCTTTCGTCACAGTTTGCAGGTTATGCAGACCTGCCCGAAGGTGCAGACCGTTTCTATAACACGGCAATCTTTACGGAGGAAACCGGCGTACCACTGCTCAAAGATGCTATCGCCTGGTTGGATTGCAAAGTATACGGTATTCAGGACGGCGCAACTCATTGGATATTTGTAGGTGAGGTACTTGGTACAGGCCGCCTGCCCGACCCGGTCTGGCCTTTGATCTACCATAACCGTGCCTATCGCCAGATTATCCGTGAGCCGGAGCAGGCAAAACCGTAAAAGATTTACTGTATCGACAGACTGCTGATATTGCCATTCAGGCGGCCATATTGCGAAGCCACCCAACCGGTCTGCCCAGCATAACGCACCAGCAGCCAGTTGTTATCTGTAGTGCGACCAATGGCCTCAACAATAGTAGTATAAGGGATACGCGCCAGGGTGTCACTGTTGGTTGTGGGCGCACTGCGCAGCCGCAAAGCGTAATCGACTGTAAATTGCAACGATATGGTCGGCTGTGAACCCGGTGCAGGGGCGCTGCCCTGGGATATCGTCACAAAGTCGCCAGAGACATAACCTGTCCCACCGGTAAAATCAATGAGATACCAGCCGCCAGATTCACCCTTTATCGTATGGGATGAACCCCGTGTAATAGAACCAATCTGGTCGAAGCTCACACCTGGACCACTGCGCACCCGCAGTTGCACGTTGGCAGTCAGATACTCCTGGCTGATGGATGGTGGAGCCTGTTCGGCCGAAGGAGGTGCAGGAATCTGCCCCGCAGTGCCATTTAAAAAGGCAGCGTCCCAGTATACCCCATTCGGGTTAGAGGGCACGTCCTGTGTGGCGAACAAAAACAGCGTTGCCGCGCCGCCCTGTACCCGCGTCCGCACACTCATCTGTGTCCATTGATAACGGGTGTGAGACCATTCTGACCAGATGACCGCTGGGTTGTAAGGGTTCGTGCCGCCAGTCGGGTCAATACCTACTCGCATCAACCCACCGCCATTGTTCTCCATGTAAGCGGAAGCGCCTCCTTCCACCTCTGTGCCCGGTGCCACCCCTACCTGCTGGTAGAGATAGGCGGTGAACGTACCGCCGCCGCGTGACATATGGAAAGAACGCCCGCCTTCAATTTTAAATCCCGCCGTGTGCGGAAAGCCGTTAGGATGAGCGTTACGCCAGGGTTCTGGCCCAGGTGGTTGTCCTACACCGCCCCACCAGCCTGCGGGAACATTATAGGTTGTAAAAGGGTCACTGGGGTCTGTGCTGACTAAACGATAATCCGTACTTTCAAAACCAGGATCATACAGCAAATTCTGTATCTGGGCCCTAGCCGGTGCAACTGCCAGTAGCAACACACCAACAAGAAACCATAATGGGAAATGTCTCATCACAATATTACACTCCACCTATCAACAAGTTGCTCTACTATAGCGTGGATTGAAGTCAAATCAATGCTAAAAACCCTGTAAAAAATGTATGCTCAATCTAATAATTGTTAGTTCTTCTGAGACATTGTGATTGTACAAGCCGCCAATGAATGCTATTCTTAAAGCTGGTATTTGCCCCGGCAGGTAATGGCAGGATGGTTGGCAACCAAGTAGTGTCGAGAGCATGGCTCAAACGATTTGGCTGGTTGATTGCTATCTCGGCAGTTTTGCTGTTCCTCAACACGCACCTGACCTATGCGGCGGATTTTACAGTAGATCTGTTTGACCCTGATCCAAATGCAGATGCGCCAGATGCTGACCTTTCCGATGGTATTTGCGAAGTTGCAGGCGGCGGTTGTTCCCTGCGTGCTGCTATTGAACAGGCTAATGCCAATGCCGAAGCTGATAATATATTCTTTGCGCTCGGTGGTGGGGCCATTATCCTTAACGCTGATCTACCTCCTCTCAATAGCGAACCTGTAAGCCTGAATGGCTGGAGCGCAGGCGGCCTCGGCTATAACGGCCCACCGCTCGTCCAGATCACGAATGGCGGTGGAGCAACTATAGGGCTTACCCTGGAAAGTATAAATAATGAAATCTTCGGTATTGCCATTACAGGCTTTACAGACACAGGGATTATCATCACAGGTGCACAGAATGATGTATACGGAAATTATATTGGCCTTGAGCCTGACGGCGTAACAGCGAATGCCAATGGGACTGGCATAAGCATCGTCAGCCCTCTTGGTGGACCAGAAGCCAATAACAATATCATTGGTGGTCTGGATATTGAACGTCGCAACGTCATTTCGGGAAACGGCGGTCCGGGCATCAGTGTTGGCCCGGTAGACTCGCAGAATACAGCCTCCTGGGATTTTACGCTGGCAAATCGTATTCTCAATAACTATATTGGTACTAATGCCGATGGCGATGCTGCTTTACCGAATGATGGCGGCGGGATCACGATTACAGAACGTGTGCGTTTTCTGGTGATTGGCCAGCCGGGGGCAGGCAATCTTATTTCAGGTAATACAGGCGATGGCATTAGTGTCTCAAATACCTTAGTACGCGCCATCAACATTCGCGGTAATTCCATTGGCACCAATGCAGATGGTGATGCCGCCATCCCCAACACCAGCAATGGTATTCGCTTTGTATTGAATCAATGGAATTTAATTGATAGCAACGTGATCTCCGGGAACGCTAACAACGGCATATTTATTACTGGTGATGGCGTAAAAGCTTCTATCTGCAACAACTTTATAGGCACCAACAGCGCCCTTGCGCCCATAGGAAATGGCAATGACGGAGTACGATTTACTGGGGGCGGTGTTGGCGGTGTCGATGGAAACTTCATAGGCTTTTCACCAGAATTTGGCTCGCTTTCCCCTCCTGCCTGTAATAATGGAAACACAATTGCCTTCAACGGCGGGGATGGGGTTTCTGTACTCAGCACCATACGACTCGTAGCGGTGCGCGGTAACAGCATCTTCGAGAATGGTGGGTTGGGAATTAACCTGAACAACGCAGCAAATGAAGGTGTCACTCCACCGGTACTGAGTAATGCCGGGGCAGATGGCGCTAATGTCGTTGTCGATGTGGCGATTGCACAGCAAGCTGGTTTAACAGGTGTGCGACGTGAATTTCAAATTCATTTTTACGCGAACAATGAATCCTGCGACCCCGCAGCCCCCCCCGACCTGGAAGGTGAAATCTACATAGGGACAATTAATCTGACAGTAGATGTTGCTAATGGCCTGGCCGAGGCGTTGGCAGTCTCGCTGCCAGGTGCGTTTGCACCAGGTACATCTCTTACGGCTACAGCCTCCGCACGGGCACTGGCTCCCCCACCTGCGACTGGCCCCGGATGGCGTTCGACCTCAGAATTTTCGCAATGTATTCAACTAAGCGAAGCGGTTGAACTGCGTGCCCAGAAAACTGCCTCACTGGATATAGTCCTGACTGGGCAACCGTTAGTCTACAATATCACCATTACCAATAATGGCACTGCAACCGCCACCAACGTCACCCTGGAAGATCGGCTGCCTTTGGAAACCACATTTGTATCCATCGTGCCAGATGACAGCACATTTCCAGCTCAGCCCTACTGCCAAGTTACAGGCCGTATTGTCAACTGCGCACTGGGCGACCTGAACCCGGCGGAATCGGTTGGCATCACTATCACAATTAATGCACCCAGCACTCCGGGGATTATCACGAATGTCGCGGTGGTGGATTCTGATTTACCCGACATTAACCGGAATAATAATACAGCACGTGTCTCCACTATCGTTGGGAGAGCCACACCTACGGTGATGCCTACCCTGTCGGCAAGTAACACCCCTGTACCTACGGCCACCAGCAGCGCGACCAGCAGTGCAACCCCCACACTGTTGACAACCGCCACTGGCACATCTACAGCCACCAGCAGTGCGACCAGCACGGTCACAGTGACCAGTACCCCTACCACTACACCTACAGCCACCAGCAGCGCGACCAGCACGGTCACAGCCACCAGCACGGCCACAGTGACCAGTACCGCTACCACCACACCTACAGCCACCAGCACCGCCACAAATACACAAATCCCAACGGCAACCTTTACTGCCACCGCTACACCTACTGCTACAGCGACGGTGACGGCCACCAGCACCTCTACTCTGCTCCCCTCCGTCACACCGACAGGCACTCTGGTGCTGTCTCCGACGGTAGAAGGTGCGGCACTGGACATGGTAAAAACTCTGGGGGAAAGTCCGGCTCCCGACCAGGTAGCATTTAATGTCACCGTCAATAATCAGGGTTCTGTGGCAGTTTCCAATATTGTGCTGGTGGAGCAGCTCCTGGCCGGGGTGGAATTAATCTCTGTAGAAGCAGGTGAGCCTGTCTGTACTAAAACACTTGATAGTATTAGCTGTGTCCTGGGCACACTGGACAGTGGCAGCAGCGCGCGGGTGAATTTCCTGGTACAGACCAGCGGCGGTACAGATCCGCTGCTGGGCAGAACAGTGGTGCGCTCATCCGAGCTGCCTGATCTTGCGCTGGATGAGCCTTATATCATCAAATTGGCTTC
>JBGSXK010000503.1:0-3664 GCA_041751455.1 Anaerolineae bacterium | reverse complement strand
CGCCGAGTGTGGTGTTCGTGTTTCCGGGACAGGGTGGACAGTGGGTCGGGATGGCGCGCCGTCTGCTGGAAAGCGAACCCGTATTCCGCGAGGCGATTGAAGCCTGTGAAGTGGCTATACAACCGTTGGTGGAATGGTCGCTGCAACAAGTGCTGACCTCAGATGATATGGCGGCACGCTTCGAGGAAATAGATGTGATTCAACCCACGTTATTTGCTGTCCAGGTTGCGCTGGCGGCATTGTGGCGCTCCTGGGGGGTCGAGCCGGATGCTATACTCGGTCACAGCCTAGGTGAAGTTGCCGGGGCATATGTGGGGGGTGTCTTAAGCCTGGAAGACGCAGCTAAAGTGATTTGCCACCGCAGCCGTTTGATGAAAACGACGAGTGGTAAAGGCGCAATGGCCGTCGTTGGCCTCTCACTGGAACAGACGGCAGCCGTATTAAGAGGGTACGAAGACCGCCTCTCGGTTGCGGTCAGTAACAGCCCACGTTCCACTGTGATCTCTGGTGAACCGCAGGCGCTGGACATGGTGCTGGAAATGCTGCGGGCGCAAAATATTTTCTGTCGATTGGTGAAGGTGGATGTCGCCTCACACAGTGTGCAGATGGAACCGCTGCGGCCTGAGCTGGTGAAATCGCTGCGGGCATTAACGCCACGCGCCGGAAACATACCCATTTACTCCACAGTTGATGGCGTGGTGGGCAGCGGCAAAGATTTTGATGCGGAATACTGGGGACGTAATTTGCGGCAGCCTGTCTTGTTCGCCAGGATGGTGGAACACTTAGTCACCGATGGTTACACCCTCTTTATCGAAATCGGCCCCCATCCTATCCTGCTTTCACCTATAGAAGACACCTTTCATCATCTCGGCCAGATCGGTGATACAATCCCATCCATGCTTCGCCAGCAGGATGATCAGGTGGCCATGTTAGGCGCGTTAGGCGCGCTCTATACAGCGGGCTATCCTGTGGATTGGGGGCGGCTGTACCCGAATGAGGGGCAGGTGGTAAAGCTGCCCGGTTATCCCTGGCAGCGCCAGCGCTTCTGGATTGAGACCACGGAACAAAAAGGCTGGATGTCTAAGGGAGGACACCCTCTGATCGGGCAGCGTTTACCAGAACTGGCGCATTTGCCCGGTCATCATTTTTGGGAGAAACAACTGGATGCTGGTTTCCAACGCTATGTGAATGACCATTTTGCGGGCGAAGTCAACGCAGATGCTTATGGCGTTATGGCACTCACCGCCGCGAATGTCGTTTATGGTGAGAAGGAGCATACCGTTGCGGATCTCACTGTTCATAGTCCGCTGACGGATTATGAAGCGGGAGGCTCATCTCTCCAGATTATCCTGGCTGATGAAGATGGGCAGGCCGCCACGTTCCAGATTTTCAGCCGCGAAAGCGAGAACGCCCAGTGGTTAGCCTGTGCTACGGGGCGTATCAAGATTGCCCAGTTAGAGGCAAGCTGGCTGTACAAGCATATCTGGCAGCCTCAGCCACGCTCCTATACAGAAATTACCGATAACCCCGGCCATTGGCTGATCTTTACCGATGAAAGCGGCCTGGGGGCACGCTTGGCTCAGGTCATCACAGGGCGGGGTGGCCGTATAACCCTGGTTGTCCCCGGTGAAGCCTATGGGGTGATGGAAGATGGAGTATACAGCCTGAATCCCACCCAACCAGAGGATTTTACGCGGTTGTTGGCGGAGGTGGGGGATTCTGCACGTGCTGTGGTGTATCTGTGGGCAGAAGATGCGCTGCCCGGAACCCGGTTTGACAGCGATGGATTGCACATCATGCAATCTTTTTACAGCGAAAGCACTTTGTATCTGGTGCAGGCTCTGGTCGGGCAGGGTACTGGTACATCGCGTTTATGGTTTGTGACGCGCGGTGCGCAGCCCGTGATCGAAGCGGATGCTGAGATAGTGAATGCGGCTCAGACTGCATTGTGGGGATTTGGGCGTGTGTTGTCGATTGAGCATCCTGATTTATGGGGTGGGTTGATTGACCTGCCTGAAAGCCGGATATTGGCCGATGAGGCCAACACACTGTTTACCGAAATCGGCGATTTTGATGCTGAAGATCAGATTGCCTTCCGTGATGGTCAACGATATGTTCTGCGCTTTGTTCAGGTTGAAGCACCCCAATCACCACATGAACCACTGCCCGTTCACGCCGATGGGACATATTTGATTACGGGTGGATTCGGCAGCTTAGGGCTGGTTTTCGCGCGCTGGTTGGTGGAAAACGGGGCGCGACATCTGGTCCTGACCGGACGACGCGGTGCTAATGACGCGGCGCTGCCCGTGATTGCTGAACTGGAAGCCCTGGGTGTAAAGGTGGTATCCGCCCGCGCCGATATTGTGAACGCGGAGGATGTGAAACGTGTCCTGGACGACATTAAGCGTGAGATGCCTCCTCTGCGTGGCATCATCCACTCCGCAGTGGTATTTGATCCGGGGATGATCATCCATCAGAGCGCAGAGCGTTATGCCAGTGTGCTTGCTCCTAAAATCCTTGGAGCATGGAATCTTCATGCCCTGACTCAAGCTATATCCCTGGACTTTTTCGTCATGTTTTCTTCGGTAGCCTCCGCGATGGGTCTGGCCGCAGAAAGTAATTACGCCGTGGGTAATGCCTTCCTGGAAGGACTGGCGCATTACCGCCGGGCACAGGGTTTGCCTGCCATGACGATCAGTTGGGGCACCTGGGCAGAAACGCGGCTCAGCAGCCAACTAGAGCATTTCATTACCTCGCTGGGCCTGATGCTCATGCCCGCTGCCCCTGCTTTGGCTGCTTTTGATTATTTGATGCGCATGAATGTGATTCATCGCATTGTCGCGGGGATCGACTGGAACACATTCCTGCGAATGCACGAAACCCGACGCGGGCGACCTTTATTTGAACATATCGGCGCTGCAAAAATGGATAATGTCGCCGAACCCGGTCAGAAAGCCAACTTTGCCCAACGGTTGCGTGAAATCCCGCCCGATCAGCGCTGGCCGGAACTGGTGGCTCACATCCGCGATGAAGTGGCGCGAGTGCTGGGCTTTGACCCCGCTATATTGGATCTGAAAGGCGGGTTCTTCAAGATTGGCATGGATTCGTTGATGAGCGTACAGCTCCGCAACCGTCTGGAAGCCAGCCTGGAATGTTTGCTACCACCGACGATCGTGCTGGAATACCCCTCCATCGAAACACTGGCAACTTACATTGCCAAAGATGTTTTTAAATGGGCACAGGCTGAAACGAACACAATCGTGTCACCAGATCAAATACAAGAATCTACTGGACAAGAACTGGATATGCTGTCAGACGATGAACTCATGGCACTGCTGGACGACGAACTGGCAAGGATTGACGACCTGACGGAGGATGGTTAATGAGTTCAAATGAAAGAGATGCGCAATCCCGGTTAAAGGACGCGCTGCTGGCGCTGCAAAAAGCCCGCTCCCGGTTGGAATCCATCGAACGTGCGAAGACCGAACCGCTTGCAATTATCGGGATTGGCTGTCGTTTTCCCGGCGGGGCAAATACTCCCGAGCAGTTCTGGCAGCTTCTACAGAGTGGCACCGATGCGATTAGGGAAGTACCGAAAGATCGTTGGGATATTGACGCTTACTACGATCCCGACATGGACGCGCCGGGCACGATGTATACCCGC
>JBGSXK010000502.1:0-3316 GCA_041751455.1 Anaerolineae bacterium | reverse complement strand
CCTTCATACCAGAAGTTACAGTGATCGGTGCTGATGGCCTGAAGCGTGCCTTCTTTAACGGCTTGCCACAGGACAGCATGGTCTTCGGTGCTGCGGATGGGTGGCGAACATACAAATTTCGAACCTTCAAAGCCGGGTGCGGCCAGATGATCATCCACTGTGAGGAAGAAATACTGTGTACAGCTTTCGCCCATGACAGGGTAGCCCGCTGCCCGTCCACGACGCAGCGCTTCAATGGCGGGTTCGCAGGTCATATGTACTACATAGAGCGGGCAACCTGTGAGTCCTGACATGACGACTGCACGGTTAGTGGCCTCGCCTTCAATTTCCGGAGGGCGTGAGGAAGCATGATATTTCGGATCGGTGTGACCTGCAGCCAGCAACGCCGGGGTGAGCGTCGCCTCCACATCGCCGTTTTCGGCATGAACCATGACGATCATGCCGTTTTTCTGGGCAATCTGCATCGTCTTAAACAAGGTGGTGTCGTCAATCTGAAAGACATTTTTATAAGCCATGAACAGCTTGAGGCTGGTAATGCCTTCATCAATGAGTGAAGGGATTTCCTCCATCACCTCCGGGCGCAGATCGGTCACGGCCATGTGAAAGCCATAATCCACCTGAGCGATTTTTGCTTTTTGATGCCAGGTCGCCAGCCCATCATGCAGGCTGCCGCCTTTGGGCTGGATTACGAAGTCGATGTGCGAGGTCGTTCCACCAAAGGCCATCGCTTTATGCCCGGTATCGAAGTCATCGTTGCTGACCGTGCCGCCGAAGGGCAGTTCCAGATGAGTATGAACATCAATACCGCCGGGCAGCAGGTACTTGCCACTGCATTCCACAACTTCATGCCCGCTGGGGTTTAGGTTAAGGCCAATAAGTGAAACAATTTCACCTTCGACCAGCACGTCAGCTTTAACCATCTCACTGGCAGTGATGATCGTGCCGTTTTTGAATAATGTTCCCATAATGACTCCTTTAAAACTTCAACGCAAAGTAGGCAAAGGGCGCAACATTGTTCACTGGTTGGGATGGATGCGCACCTGGCATATATCGCCTGCCTGGGCTGTGTTAATCATCAGTGTTTGCGCTTCTGCGTCTATCGTATAACTGCCGGAAGAGAGTTCAACCTTATAACCATCAGGATATTGATAGCCGGGGACGAAAATCTCTGTTGGGGCGGTGGTTGCTGTGTCGGGCTGGAAGTCGAACTCAAAAATTCGCGTGGTCATATCGAAGGCCATGCGTAAAGGCTCACCCGCGATTTTACGTGCATAAGGGCGCAAAATCGCGTTCAGGCCACGCCCGCCGGAATGAATATCCTCGCGCCAGTCGGCATCCTGCTGGTCACGGCTGAAGATGGAGAGGTCTTCATCATTCCACAGGTCGCCGCGTTCGTTGCTGTTATCCGGCGTATAATTCCAGATCGTACAGTTGAGCAGACTGGCATCCATCGCATCGTAATAGAGATCGAGTGCCTGGGCATGGGCGGAGAAATCACCATTGCTGTAGGCGCTCTTATTATCGAGATCGAAGGGTATGCCAAATTCTCCAATCAGGGTAGGAATGCCTGCGCCACCCATCGCTGCATCACCGCTGTGCCGGGTTTGCGCCAGTTGATCGACAAAAACCTGCGCCACGGCTTCTGCACCCATGACAGGCTGCCCGGTTTGGAAGTTGATCGTGAAATCGGGGTTAAACTGCTTCGTGATCAGTGTGATTCCGTCGTACCAGTGGGCTGCGTTAACCGCCTGGGGCGGGTCGCCCGCATCCCAATGTGGATGACTGCCACCCGGTACACCTTCGAGGAACAGCAGCGCGGAGGGATGAATTTCCCGAATTTCGGTAACGAAACGCTTGATAAAGGGCTTGATGTAATCGTTGGCAATATCAATGGGCTGACCACTGCGGGTGGCAAAGTGATCTGGACGCAGGAGGTGTGCTTCGCCCGCGTTATCTGCCCAGATACCATTTTGTTTCCACACACAATCGTAACCCTCACGCCAGACACGCACACCTTCAGGGTTTAGTGTTTTCTGCCCGCTGACCTGCGGCCCCTGAAAACCAAGCTCGTAAATATCCACAGTTTGCGGATACCCCGCGCCAAGCAGCATCGCCTGAAAGGGGGTAGGGGTTTCACCCAGCATCAGCAGCCCCTGAGCTGGTGCGCTCAAATCTCCCAGCCCGATAAAACCACTGCCCGGTTCGTTGAGGCTGTCATAGCCCACGACATTAGGCAGGTCTTTGAGGCGCTGTGCTACCTGTTTGATGCTGTTGAGATAATGGCTTTGCAGGTATTCCTGCGCGGGTACACCATCAATCCTGGTCGTCGGCGCAAAATCATCCCCGCCGAAGAACAGCGTGAACATGGTGGCCGCGCCAAGTTTGGTGTAATTGGTCGGCCAGATCATACGTGGGAAGGGGTCGCCATGGGTCTGGTGGCTGATGGCTGCGCCGGTGACGGCCAGTTTTTCCAGGTCGAAGCCGACAGCTTCCAGTGTCCAGCCAGGGGCACCATCGCCGCCTGTCCAGCGACTCCATACGTCCTGGTGCGGGTCAATGAAGACATGGATATCATAATCACCTGCTTTTTTGATGACAGCATAGAGATAATCGAGATATGCTTCGTCATGCTGGCCCGGCCCAGCGTGTTCGATAGCTTCCCAGGTGATAAGGAAACGCAGGAAGGTCATACCCCAGGCTTTGAGGCGTGAGAAGTGTTCGTCGGCTTCCGCAAGGGGGAAAGGCCGCCCCACAAAGGAAACACCGCGATGATCGTAGAAATTATCGCTGCGATAGGTTGCCCCACTGGGTGTATAAGGCACTTTGGTCGCGCCGCTGAGGTTGGTGCCGCGCAAGATCAGGGTGCGCCCATGTTCATCTTTGAACCAGATACCATCAGTTTTTATCATGAAGAATATTAATCCTGTGATTTATAAAAGGTCTATGCCGGGGTTGTGATCCCCGGCGCTGAAGATTATGAGCTGAAATGTGGGATGACGTGCTCGGCGTATTCGGCGACAATGCGCTCTTCCTCGCCACACATCAGGTAAATATTGAACTGCGTTACGCCTGCCGCTTCCAGTTCTTTGAGCTTGGCGACATGTTGTTCCACAGAGCCGAGAATACCAAAGCTGTCGATGATTTCACTGCTGATAAAGCTCAGGTGGTCGGCATCTTTGTCGGCGTGGTGGCGGTAATCGTAACCTTTGCGCCCTTCAATGTAGTCCGTAAGACGTGTGGGGATGTCGCCGCCACCACCCTTGCCGTAGCGTTCGACGATATCGGCGACATGATTGCCGACCATCGCCGGGAACCA
>JBGSXK010000501.1:0-4416 GCA_041751455.1 Anaerolineae bacterium | reverse complement strand
CGGCCTGAAGATCAGCAGTTGCTAGCTTGCCCTGGCCGGGATATATGTCGCGCTGGCTGATAATCACGCCGTCAGGTGTAACCAAATGTACGAACAGACTCCAATTATGGTTAAGCCCTTCGGTAATTGCCCATTGTGTTTCGAGATGTACATAGCCTTCAGGATAGGCGTAGAGGGTTTCTAATTGTGGAGTGTAGAGTGCGATTGCACCGTCTGATTCTGCCTGAAATATAACAATAGGTTCGCCCTCAGTTGTGATATGCTCTGGCAGGGCATAAGCCGGGCCAATAACCAGAAGCGGCGCGGCCAGCGCCACCAACGCGAAAACCACCGCCACCCCTGTCATGACCAGCGGGCGTAAACGGCGTGGCAGCCACCATGTCAGGCCTACGGCCATCCACAACGCGATGGAGGACAGCGCCCCAAATATCAAGCGCCCCTGTGAGGCTGGGGTTTCTGCTGTCCAGCGCAGGTAGGTGATGAAGGTGACTGCCGGCCACACCAGCGTCACCATTACAGGCAGCCATGCCTGAATTTGATAGGTGAAGTCAGGACGCATATAGGTACTCACACGCGCGCGCAGCGCAAAGCCGATGAAGACTACTGCTCCCAGCAGTGCCAGGCCACCTATCACATTGAAGATGAGATAAACCCACTCCGGCAGGGGCAGGTTCATGCCGCCGAAGAATCCCCAATAGGCCTGGGTGAAACTGTTTCGTTCGCTCCAGAGCTGCGCGAAGTTAGCCGGAACAATGCGCCTGCCTACGATGTCAAGAAACATATTGAGGCCAGTAGGGTCACCAAAGAGTTGGATATTGCGCCAGTACCACCAGCCCGCGATGACAATCGTCAACCCACCGGAGATCAGCCCACCGATAACCACAGGCCGCCAATCACGAAAGCGCAGGCTGAGGATTAACAATGCCAGCGCCACAATGGGGATTAAAAAGCCAATATTGAATTTCGCCAGCAAGCCCGCCCCGGTTACAATGCCAAGCAAGGCGTAATCGCGCCAATGTGGGATTTGAGACACTTTCAGCAGCCGGACGATCAGCAGCACCAGCAGGTTGCCCAGAAAATTTGACAGATTATCGTTATTCACTGAGCTGCTGATGAACAGAAACATAGGTAGAAAGGCAACCAGCGCCGCTGCACCCAAGTGAACAGCCGACGCATCCCGGAAAACCTCGCGCGCCATTTGGTAAGTAACCACTACTGTCCCCAGGCCCAGCATAATGGAGAAGAAGCGCACGAGGTGTACGGCCAGCACTGTGCCACTCCATGGAAATCTCTCTGCCTCTGTCCGATGAGTAATCATGTTAAGGTTGCCGTCGGGACGCAGGATGCCAATATCGGCGTGCGGGTTCACCCTGCGCACGGTATCCATATCGGCGGTATCTATGCCGCTGGTGAGAATGGCCGCCAGCATGTAATACAGTGGCGGTTGGCTGCCTTCCTGGCGCCAGGGGCCGGGACTGTCTGGGTCTTGTGGTGGCAGTTGTAAGCCATGATCCGCCAGGTACTTAACCATTGGATAATGCCACAGTTCGTCAGAGGCTTCAAAAATCGGTGTGGCGATGCTGTAGATTGTCGCCAGGACGAGATAAGCTGTACAAATCACATACAGCCCGGCACGTGAGGTTAAGCCGTTCAAACAGTAACTCCTGTCACGCGGTTGAAAAAGCGGATATAGTCCGCAGCGATCTGTGACCAGTCGAACTGTTTTGCCAGCACTGCTGCGCCCTGCCGCAGATGTGCCTGCATTGACGAGTTTTTAAGCAGCCTTGCCAGTATTTCCGTTAGCGCAAGGCCGTCACCGAGAGGCGCAAAAAGCATATTTTCGCCAGGTATAAATTCGGGGATGAGCACCTGGGGCGTAGTGGTTACAATGGGGCAGCCATAATAGATTGCCGCCATCAGACTCCCGCGCCTGTAGGATGCGCCGTCAGTAAAAGGCAGCACGACTCCGTCGCTGGCCGATAAATAAGCTCCCACTTCCCTCTCACTGAGATAGCCTGTCCAGTGTATATCTTTCTGCAAGCCATGCTGAGCAATCAACTGTTCAATTTCATCGGCATAGGCAGTATTAGAGGGGTCACTGCTGCCAGTGCGCCCACCAAGCAAAACCAATTTCACGGGTAACCCCTGACTGCGCAGTGTTGCCATACTTTCGAGCAGCAGGTCAACACCTTTGCTGCGGTTCATCAGGCCAAAGTAGGTCAGCAGAAATTCGCCCGGTTGTGCCCCAGCTTTTTGGCGCTGGTGCAGCGGTTCAAAGTCATGGGGCAGTGGCATGAGAATATTGCTGCCAATTGGAATCAGCGTGATATGCGGTAGATGCTTCAGGTGCAAGTAATCCTCATGATTGGTGACGATTATACCGCCTGAGGTTCGCGCGAGATGCTGCACAATCCACTGGCGCAACGGGCCAGCCTTGGGGAATATATAGGGAAAGCGCAGATCGTGAAACGTAGTCACAATCGGGATGTGCCGCACGTAATCGGGCAAGAAGTGAATCCAGGGGGACATGCCATAAGCAGCAGTCTGAAATTGTAAATTCACAACATCCAGTTTTTCTGTTGCTGCCCATTGGCCAATATCTCTCAGGCTGCGCCAACCCCATTTTGAGTGAGTGTGGGTCAGGGGAAGGTCTTCACTGTCGGCATCAGGGCTGCTGAATATAAAAACCTGCTGCCCCTGGCGCAGCAATTCACGTGCTAGAATCTGCGTATATGCGCCTACACCTCCCTGCATAGGAGGATACTCCCCCGTCACAATCCCGATGCGCATCAGGTGACTTTCAAGCCGGAGCGCAAGACCTGCCAATAGGCTTTAATGCGTTCCTGACGGAGGGCGCGTTTGTGTCTGAGCAGGAATTTGCCGCTTTCGAGTGCAATCTGCCAGAGGTAATTAACCAGTAGGAAAACCCGCAGCCCATAGGCTACAGGTTGGCCATGATATTTGCGGAAATAACGCAATTTACTTTCCTGAAAGTGGATGTGGCGGCGGGCAATAACCTGCTCGGTACTTTTCCCGCTATGGTGTACGATCTGTGCAGTGCCGAGGTAGACTATGCGCCACCCGGCAGCTTTGGCACGTTTACACCAATCCAGTTCTTCTGAGAACATGATATAGCCTTCGTCGAGGCCACCGATGTGCTCATAAACTTCTCGACGTGTCATCAAGGCTGATCCCTGCACCCAATCAACATCAATCACGGCGTTTTCCGGCGCTTCATGGACATAAAAGTGATCGAGCATGGCCTGTGGGGCATAGGGCTGTAACCATGTGCTTTCAAAAAACGCTAATGCCACTGTTGGAAAACGACGACGGGTGAGTTGGGTTGTGCCGTCAGCGTTGAGTGTGTGCGGTCCGATGATGCCCACATCAGGATTGGCTTCCATGTAATGTGCCATCTGCGCCAGGGCATCATTCGTCACTTCTGTATCCGGGTTTAGAAGAAGCTGATAGCGTCCCTGTGCAGCGGCGAGCCCTATGTTGTTGCAGCGGGAAAAACCGAGATTCTCGGCCTGGGCGAACAACCTTACCTGCGGATAACGTTGGCGCAGCATCTCCACTGTGCTGTCACTGCTGGCCGAGTCTACAACAATCACCTCAGCGCTGAACGTGTTCTGTAGAGTATCGGGTGATTGATGTGCAGGTATGATAAGCAAACCTGGGCTGGCGAATATGCTGTCCAGGCAAGCTGCCAGTACATCAACCACATTCCAGCTTACAATAATGATTGACAAATCCACCCGCGTTACCTCCTGCACAAACGCCGCCGACATTTTACAGAAGAATTTACAGATTTTCATCATGCAGATCACACTTTGATAATACTTTCGCCGGATGATGAGGATAGTAGATTAGCTCATGGTGAAAGGTAGACCGATCATGAAGTTCAGTAGAGTTATCGTTGGGGTCATGCTCGTGGGGATGTTGGTAGCGAGTATAAGTGCAGTCAGCGCTCAACCGGGCAGAGGGCGAGGTCAGTGGGGTGAAGGCCATTTACATGCTGTGCTTGAAGTGGTGACGGAACAAACAGGCCTGACCTTTGCAGAACTGGCTGAACAGATTCGAGGAGGTTCGACCCTGGCGGAGTTAATTACCGCTAATGGTGGTAACGTGGATACAGTCATTACCGAGGGTGTAAATATTGCAACTGAACGCATCAACGCGGCAGTGGAGAATGGCCGTATCACTCAGGAGCGTGCTGATGAGATGCTTTCCAACATCGTAGGAGTCATCACGGAAGCCGTTAACGGTGAATTCAGAATGCTGCGGGGTGCAGGTCGAGGGCAAGATCTGCGCGGAATGCAGAATGGGCGTGGAATAGGCGAAGGGCGCATCATGGAACGCAGTATCCTGCGCTTAGCCGCCGAGCAGACAGGTCTGGAAGCCAGTGACATTGCC